>QNBI01000001.1 GCA_003641675.1 Spirochaetota bacterium
CGCATCAGACGCGACCGTACTGGATAGCTGCAGGATTCTTATTTATTCTGGGAGTACTTCCGGGTTTCCCGTGGTATGTGCTTTTCCCCTTAGGCGGCCTGCTTGGGGCTCTGGGATTTAGCCTGAGCCGGAAAGCATTGCAAGAAGAGGATAAAGCAAAGATGGAGGCTGCTGCAGGCAGAGAAACAGCCGCGCCTGTTGAAATATCACCGGTAGTTCCGCTGGACCCGCTTTCACTGGAATTGGGGTACGGCCTAATCCCTCTTGTGGACAAAGATCAGGGAGCTGAGCTTTTGGACCGTATTACGCGAATTCGCAGGGAAGCGGCTCTGGATTTAGGGCTTGTTGTTCCCAGAATAAGGATTATCGATAATATGAGGCTCGAGCCTTCGGAGTACTGTCTAAAGATCCGGGGAGTAGAAGTCGGAAGAGGGAAAATTAAAATGGGACATTACCTCTCCATAAATCCGGGCGGTAAAAGGGAAGAAATAGAGGGGGAACCGACTAAGGATCCAGCCTTCGGATTATCGGCAGTCTGGATTACCGAAGATGTAAGAGAAAAAGCTGAACAGTTGGGCTATACGGTGGTAGATCCGCCTTCGATTATTGCCACACATCTAACAGAAATTATAAAAAGACATGCGGCAGAGATACTTGGAAGACAGGAAGTTCAATCTATTCTGGATACATTAAAACACGACTACCCGGCAGTAATCGACGAGGTGACAAAGAGCCTGTCAGTAGGAGAAATACAGAAGGTTCTTCAGGGACTCTTACGTGAACAGGTATCCATAAGAAACATGGTGGTCATTCTTGAAACTCTTGCCGATTACGCCGGAGTTACAAAGGATATAGGGTTTCTTATTGAGAAGGTTCGGCAGGCTCTCGGACGGCAGATCTGTCTTCAGTATGCCGATGAATCAAAAACTCTTAAGGTGCTTACTATAGATCCTGAACTGGAAAAACAGATTATTGAATCTAAAGTTGAGACAGCTATGGGTATTACCGCGGCATTGGAGCCGGAAATACAGCGAAAATGGATAAACGCACTTGTAAACAGGGTAAAAGAAGTACAGAATACCGGCCAAATTCCAATTGTGCTCTGCTCAGAGGCGGCCAGGCCTTTGGTGAAGGCCAGCACAATCAGGGAGATACCGCATCTTGCCGTACTTTCGGTGCCGGAGGTAGTTCCCGATATCTCTGTTGAATCTATGGGTGTAATAACTATTTCGGATGAGAGGGGACAGTAAATGCAGTATTTTACGATTCAGGCAACATCGCACCGTGAGGCTCTTGAAAAAATGAAGGTTCAGTACGGCGATACTGCCAGAATACTAACACACCGCAATATACGCATTGGCGGATTTTTAGGCCTTTTCTCCCATGAAGGAGTGGAAATAACCGGATATCTTTCCAAAGAGCCTGTAAGGAGAAAAACGGTTCAGTTAGAGGAAGCTAAAAGTAGAATCCTTGACAATGTAAAGAAAGATCAGACTCTTTCCAAACTGCTGGAGGAAATACAGACTTTAAGAAAAGATATGAAACTCCAGAATAATACGGAGAACAAGCATCACCCTTCCATTAATGAGATAGAAATGCTCCTGAAATCTAATGATTTTACAGAGGATTTCATAAAAGAAGCTGTAAACTGGCTGGAAACTAATTTTTCTCTGGAAGAACTTGCAAATAGAGATGGTCTGCAGAATGCAATTCTTGAATGGATAGGAAACAAAATATCTATTGGAAACCCTATTCTGTTTAATCGGGATGGCAATGGAAAAATTGTTACAATTATAGGTCCTACCGGTGTCGGTAAAACCACTACAATTGCAAAACTGGCCGCTATTTACGGAATAGGTAATTCGGGAATTGAACCAAAGAATGTTAGAATTGTTACAATAGATTATTACAGGATAGGGGCAGAGCAGCAGATTAAAAAGTACGGTGAAATTATGAAAATACCGGTTTCTTCTGCAGAAACCCGGGAGGACCTTAAAAAAATACTCGCAATTTACAGAGACACGGACCTTATTCTAATAGATACAATAGGGAAAAGCCCGAAGGATTATGAAAAGCTCGGCGAAATGAAAAACCTGCTCGATGTATGTGGTAAACAGAGCGACACTTTCCTTGCCCTGAGTGCAACGACCAAAGCATCGGATGCAGAAGATATTATGCGCCATTTTGAACCTTTCAATTACAGATCCGTTATTCTGACAAAACTGGATGAAACAGCACGTATCGGCAATATAATTAGTATACTGTCAAAAAAGAGAAAAAGTGTTGCGTACATTTCCGACGGGCAGTCTGTTCCGCAGGATTTTGAAAAGGCATCTGTAGTGAGATTTCTCATGAATATGGACGGTTTTAGAGTGAACAGAGAGCTACTGGAAGAAAAGTTCGGAAAGCGTGAAGCAAGTTTAAAAGGAATTTGGAGTTAATAATGACAGACCAGGCGGAGAAGTTACGGCAAATAATGCAGAGGAAAGAGAGCAGGGCAAAAGGCAATACCAGAATAGTAGCAGTCTCCAGTGGCAAAGGGGGTGTAGGCAAAACAAATTTTGCTATTAATCTGGCACTTGCGTACGGCCAGCTCGGCAGAAAAGTCATCGTTCTGGATGCGGACCTAGGTCTTGCAAATGTTAATGTAATACTCGGAGTTATACCGCAGTATAACCTGTATCATTTAATTAAAAAGCAGAAAAAACTGCGGGATATTATATTAAAAACAGATTACGGAATAGATATTATCGCTGGTGCCTCCGGATTTTCTAAGATTGCAAACCTTTCGGATGAAGAGCGGCAGAACTTTATATCGGAGCTGGACGATCTTTCAAGCTCGGATATTATAATTATAGATACAAGTGCCGGCGTTTCTGATAATGTGCTTGGTTTTATAGCTGCTTCCGATGATGTAATAATTGTTACAACACCGGAACCTACGGCAATTACAGATGCATATGGAATAATTAAAATTATTGCTACCGAAATAGATGATGTGGATTTGGATTTAAAGCTGGTTGTGAATCGAGTTAATTCTGTTGTAGAGGGGAAAAAAGTAGCCGAGCGTGTTATAAACATCGCCGGGCAGTTTTTAAACCTTAAGGTGGACTACCTTGGTTTTGTATATGAAGACAACCTTGTCCATACAGCTGTACTTAAACAAAAGCCATTTATAATTCTGGATCCCAAAGGAAAGGCGTCCATTTGTATAAGGCATATTGTAAGCAGACTGGAAAATATTGACTATAAGGAGGGAGGCGGTTTAGGGAGATTTTTTAAAAAGCTGTTTAGAGGATAGCAATTTCGTTATCTTGACCTGCTTATTTATTTACCCTAATCTATAGGTAGCAGATATGTTTAAATGGAGAGTATCGACCTTTACATTTATAGGCGGTTTCGTTCTTTCTCTTTTTACAGGGTTAATTGCAGGGAATCCCTTTGGCGTAGTGTTTTTACGTTCTCTGCTTTCCGGTATTGTTATTGGCGGAGTAGGAACAGGTGTTGTTTTTGTGTTTAATAAATATTTCGCTGAATTGGTAGTTGATACCGGCAAAGATGAAAGCGGCAAAGAGGAAGGAGAAGGAATAGATATAGTACTTCCGGAAGAGAATCCGCATATTGTTAATGATGATGACACAATAGAAGAGGTGGAAGAAGTAGTAGACGAAATGGAAGAGGCAGAACCGGAAGAAAAAAGCGAGCAAGTTTCAGATGCCGAACCTGTTATCGAAAAATCTGCTGTAGATGATTCATTGCCGGATCTGGATTCGCTGGCAATGGATTCGTTAAATACCGGAAAAGCATCTGTCTCTGTTCCTATGGGGCATACGGAATCACTCGGTCTGGAAACAGACCCTGAAACTCTTGCAAAAGCAGTACGTTCGTTTATGAAGAAAGATGAGGAAGGATAGTAGACACTATGGGGGAATTCAATTTTAAGGGAAAAACAGAAGATGAATTATGGAAAATCTACAAAAAAAAGAGGAATCCTGCAATAAGAGATTATTTTGTCAAGCAATACGCTCCTCTTGTTAAATATGTTGCTGGAAAAGTTGCTATCGGAATGCCCCATAATGTTGAATTTGATGACCTTGTGGGATTTGGTATTTTCGGATTGTTTGACGCCATAGAAAAATTCGATCCCGGAAAGCACGTTAAATTTAAAACCTACGCTGTTACAAGAATTAGAGGTGCAATTTTCGATGAACTGCGTTCAATAGATTGGGTCCCAAGGTCTGTCCGGCAGAAAACGAGAGAACTTGAAGAGACAGTGAGAGTCCTGGAATCCAATCTCGGCCGATCCGCTACCGATAAGGAAATAGCAGACGCTATGGGTTTGAGCCTGGAGGATTTTCAGCAGCTTACTTTAAAAATAAGCGGAACTTCTATTCTGTCGCTTAACGACGTCTGGTATACAGGAGAAAATAACGATAAAATTTCTATTGCGGAAAGCATAGAAGCGCCATCGAATTTAAATCCGGATACTATCGTGGAAAAGGAAGAAATTAAACGGGTTATTGTTGAAGCAATAAATGACCTGCCGGAGAAAGAAAAAAAGGTTCTTATCCTATACTATTATGAGGATCTTACATTAAAAGAAATAGGACAGGTTTTAGAAGTAACAGAGTCGAGAATATCACAGCTGCATACAAAGGCAATAATGCGTTTAAGGGCGAAACTTACTTCCTTGAAAAAGGGGATTGTATGATTACTCTTGCTGAAATAAAAGAGTATCTTAAGGAGCAGCTGGATAAGGATAGAAAGATAAAATCGGTAGAAGTGGAGGATGACAGCATAGCCTTAGCCTTGAAACAGGCCTCTATTGAGCTGGGGCTGCCGGTGAAAAAACTTGAGTATGAAATTATAGAGAAGGGCACAAAGGGTGTAATGGGGCTGGGTAAGAAAAAGTGGAAAATTATTGCTTACGAAGCAAAAAAACCGGCTGGTATAACCAAAGAAACAGAGGAGCATGAGGAGGATTTAGGACTCGAACTTCCTTCTGTAAAAGTGGAAAACAGACCTGGTGAAATATTTGTACGCCTAACTAATGAAGGCGTTTTCCTTAAAGTCACTAAACCCTTGGGAAACGGAAGAAAAGCAACTGAAAGAATGGCTATTTCAAAACTTTCCGAAAGAGGTGTCAGTGATTATAATGCAGGTCTTGTTTCCAGAGTAGTAAAGCATGCCGATGGTGAGTATATAAAAATAGGTGACTATCAGTATAATCCTGCTAATGATTCAACAATTGCAGTTGAAATTACAGACCAGGATATGAAAGCCTATATGGTAGTAAGCCCACCCGGTCCCGGAGGTGCAGATTTAACATATGATGATATTATTTCATATTTAAATGCAAACGATGTAATTCATGGCATAAAAGAGGATGTCATTAAGAAATTTATCGATTATCCTATCTACAATGATGCTGTACTGATAGCAGAGGGGACCAAACCCAGGAACGGACGAGATGCAAGAATTATCTATAATTTCAGAACCGACCACTCACAGATAGAACTTAAAGAAAAGGATGGAAAGGTAGATTTTAAAGAGCTGGATCTGGTAGAAAATGTAGTTGCCGGCCAGCTGCTTGCAAAGAAAATACCTCCGGAAGAGGGGCAGAACGGCAGAACAGTAACTGGAATGGCAATCCCTGCAAAAGCAGGTAATGATATAGAATTTGAAGTGGGTAAAAATGTTAAACTTTCCGAAGACGGCTTAACAGCTGTATCCGAGATAAACGGGCAGGTACTGCTGCTTGCAGGAAAAATCAACGTGGAACCGGTTTATACAATTCCGGGTGACGTAAATCTTCATACGGGTAATATTTTATTTCTCGGTACTGTTGTTGTAAAGGGAAATGTGGAGGACGGTTTTTCTGTTAAGGCTGCAGGAAACATAGAGGTATTCGGGAGTGTTGGCAAGTGTATTCTGGATGCAGAAGGAGATATTATTGTGCATCAGGGAATCATGGGTAAAACCGGCGGTGATGTGAAGAGCGGAATGAGCATTTTTGCCAAGTTTATAGAGCATGCACAGGTTGCAGCCGGAGAGTACGTTGTCGCAACAGATGGGATTATACATTCACAGGTAGATGCCAATAAGAAGATAATCTGCCAGGGTAAACGTGCATCTATTGTCGGGGGAAGATTAAGAGCTACAGAAGAAATAAACGCTAAAAATTTAGGGTCTGTTGCAGGTACGGAGACAAATTTGGAAGTCGGATACGATCCGCGCAGTAAAGAGAGAATGAATGAGCTTGATGAGAAAAAGAACAGTCTGGAAGAACAGCTTGAGGAACTGGAAAAGAATATAACCACAATTGAAAAACTGCAGAGGATACAGAAGAGAATGCCGGAAGAAAAGAAACAGTATCTTACTCAGTTAAATGAAGAGCGCTCAAAAGTTCTTGCCGATCTGGATGAGGTAAATAAGGAAATAGGGAAGCTTGTATCGTACCTTGAGTCTTTGAAGCTAATAGGTAAAGTATCCGCTTCCGGCAGGGTGTATCCGGGAGTTAAAGTGTTTATTAAGAATGCCTCTCTTGTTGTCAGAACCGAATTTAAATTTGTTACCTTTTATCTGCAGGCTAATGAGGTAAAAGTAACGAAATACGAAGCTGTGGAAGAGGAAGAAATGGCAAGGAGGATTTAGATGCCCCTACTGCCGATAGATTTACAGACTCTTTTTGCTCAAATGAATCAGGTAGGAAAAGAGCAGGCAATTCAGAAAAATATATCCCCTCTTCATCAGTCTCTTCAGGGAAATGAGATTGTTAAACAAACAGAGGAAAAGGACAATTCTGTAAATGAAACCAAAGAGGTAAGTGACGGAGTTGAGAAAATTAAAGATAAAAATGCAGAAAGAAAGGAAAAAGAATCCTCCAAAGGCGGAAAGAAAGAGCAGGGAGAAAACAAAAAGAAGGGAGTATTTAATGATCCTGATCTGGGCCAGCACATAGATATTGTTGGCTGAGATTTTAACTGGATACATTTACCTTATATAGTATGAACGGTTCTTTTAGCTTGTTTTTAATAGTTTCTTTGAATCTGATCATTCTTTTTGTTATTTATCATTCTTTAAAAAAGAGGATTGATAATTCGTCCAGTGCAGAGCATATACTTAAGAGTGTCCGAGATGAGGTGGACAGAATGCTTGTGGAGCTTAATCAAACTACCGAAAGAAATATTGCTCTGCTCGAAAACAAATTAAACTATTTAAATAGCGTTATGGAACAGGCAGATAAAAAGATAAAGGTTCTCGAACGGGAAAAGGAAAAACAGGATTTAAGCAGGAAAATATACAGTGAACTTAACAGAAACAAAAGAACTGTTGCAGAGGAAAAAGATTATCAGGAGGAAGTTATTAATTTGTTTAATTCCGGTGTTGCGGAAAATGTTATAGCAAAACGTCTAAATCTTCCCATAGGAGAGGTCCAGCTTATTATTTCCCTGAACAGTTCAAAAAGGTAGAGGAGGCGTTGAAAAAATGGCAGAGCGATATGTTTTGTTTCGTGTCGGAGAGGTTCGTTATGCAATAAATCTCTCCTTTGCAGTACAGATATTGAGAAAGAAAAATGAAAATATACTTGAGGTGCCCAGAGTTCCGAAATATGTGGATGGTGTAATTAATGTGCGTGGCGAGGTTATTCCGATAATTAATATGAGGGAAAAGTTTGGTTTGGAAAAAGAGGGGGAAGATAAAAAGAAGAGGATTGTTGTCATCAGAATAAAAGAACGAATTTATGGACTGCTTGTGGATGATGTGCGCGAAATTGCAGAAATAGATGAAGAGGTTATTGAAAAAGAGGTAACTTCCGTGTTTGGCCTTAAAAAGAATTTGATAGAAGGAATTGCAAAGATTAAAGATAACCTTATTGTTATACTCCGTATAGAGGAAGTAGTAAAATCAGAAGAAGAAATTAAGGTTGCAAAGTAGGGGTGCATTTTGTCCTCAATACCAGGGATCGATGAAAATAAGCTGCGGCACGCTTTTCTTGATGAAGTAGAAGAAATACTTGAGCATCTTGATCAGGCTTTGCTGGAGCTGGAGAATAAACCGGAAAATTCAGAACTCCTTAATGAAGCTTTTCGGGCAATTCATTCTGTTAAATCCGAGTCTGCTGTTTTAGGTTTCTCAAGATTAAGCAATTTGGCGCATAAAATAGAAGATGTTTTTGATAAACTTAGAAACGGTGAATTGAGAATTACACAGCTGTTAATGGATACCATTCTTAATGCAGCAGACCAGATTCATGAAATTGTTTCGGTAATCGCCAAAGGCGGCAGGGATGATGATTTTAATACAGAAGAAATTATTAATAAGTTAAAAAATATTGCAGGTGAGATAATAACAAGGAATATTCCAGAAAACCAGCTTGGTGAGCCGCTGAAAAAACAAATTGAACATGAAAAGAATTATGTGTTTAATCGTTTTGAGTTAGATCTGATAAAGGAGGGGAAAGAAAGAAAGGAAAACTTTTACCGTTTAACATGTACTATTAATAATGATTCTCCGATGAAATATGCAAGAGCCTACCTGCTCTGTAACAACCTTGAACAGACTGTAAATGTGATAAAAACAATTCCTCCTCTGGCAGAAGAACCGGAATCAGATGAAGAGTACGGGAAGATAATTTTCTATATAACCTACGGCGGATCAGAAAAAGTAATATACAGTGCTGTGGAAGTAGATGAAGTAGAACAGGTAGAATTGATTAAACTGGACTATTCTGATTTTTTAAAACCTAAAAAAGACAACGGAGATGTAGGCAGGAGGGCAGCGCCGGTAGAGCTTAAGAGGATTGAGAGAAACTCAATCAGGGTAGAAACCAAAAAATTAGATGAGCTGTGGAGACTGGTTGGTGAGTTAATTATTAATAAATCCCAAATATCAAAAATAGCAGAAACTGTAGCAGGAATCAGCAATGTTTCAAATATGGCAGAGACTGTGGAAACAGCTGTTGATAATCTTGATAAAATTACCGAGGGAATCCAACAGGCGATGATGGAAACGCGCATGGTGCCTATTTCTGTAATTTTTAATAAACTTCCAAGGCTTGTCAGAGATCTCTCTAAAAAACTGGGAAAAAAAGTTAACCTTGATATTGCCGGGGAGGAAACTGAGATAGACAGAAGTATTGTGGAACAGTTATCGGAACCCATTACCCATATAATCCGTAATTCGCTTGATCATGGAATAGAGTTTTCCGATGAAAGGGTTAAAAAAGGGAAACCTGCAGAGGGAACTATTAAGGTATCCGCCAGTCAGGAAGGAGGAAATATTATTTTGCAGATTTCTGATGACGGAGGAGGTTTTGATCTGGATAGAATTAAAGAAAAAGCAATAGAAAAAGGAATTATTAAAGATGCAGATGCTTCCTACGAAAAAATAGTGCGGTGTATTTTTATACCGGGTTTTAGTACAAAAGATGAGGTGACAGATCTTTCCGGAAGAGGCGTCGGCATGGACGTTGTAGCTACAAAGATTAAAGATGAGCTGCATGGCGATGTATCACTCCAAACGGGAAAAAATAAGGGGAGCACCATCACAATTACGCTGCCCCTTACACTGACAATTTTAAATGCCGTGATTATTGAAACTGCGGGTAATTTTTATGCAATTCCGGTAAGCAAAACAGAGGAAACAGTAGAAGTTCTTAATACAGAAATTAGATACGATAATAACAGATCATTCTATAATTACAGGGAGGAAGAAGTTCCTGTCCTATACCTGGATAATCTGCTGGGCAAACGTATAAAGAAGAGCGAGGAGAATTATGGGGTTATTGTTAGGCACGGATCATTGAAAGGGTGTTTAATAGTTGACAGGCTGGTGGAAGAGGTTGATATTGTTATTAAGCCGATAGATGATATACTTAATACCAAACATCTTTTTTCGGGTATATCTGTTCTGGGAGACGGCAGCATTGTTTATATTCTTGATACTTCTGCTATTTTAGAGAGTTTGTAAAGAGGAGGAAAAATGCCTGTAAGAATACTTCTGGCCGATGATCTTTCATTTATGAGAATGGTTCAAAAAGAAATATTAACAGAGCGGGGTTATCTTGTTGTCGGCGAAGCTGCCGACGGGCTGGAAGCCGTTATGAAATATAAGGAGCTTAATCCCGATGTTGTTATTCTGGATATTACAATGCCTAATATGAACGGGCTGGAAGCGATGAAAAAGATTCTGGAAATTGATCCGGATGCAAAGATTATAATTTGTTCTGCTCTCGGCCAGCAAAAATTAATTGTTGAGGCAATAAAATCCGGCGTAAAGGATTTTATTGTAAAGCCATTTAAACCGGAAAGAATGTTTTCCGCAATTGAAAAAGCAGTAAAGAGCTAAGGAAGGAAAATACAAAAAACGGTATGCCTGGACGTCTCGACAGCATACCGTTTTTCCAGAGGGGTGTATCTATTATTATTTTTTCCCTCAAATATAGGTTCGGATGTTTTTAGAATAACTTTAGCAGAAATTGTTTGTAGATCATCTGGAAATACTGCGGAGAAGTTTCCTGTGATATTGAGAAGATTTCATAAGCTGTCTGTATAACAAAAGGCTGTTATCCAATATTTTATCTGTTTTTTTACTTAACCCTGCTCTGTTTATATCGTCGACAATATTCTGGAGAAGAAATCCTGCAATATCTCTTGAATTCAATGAGAGTATTAAACTATCTATTCTATTAAGCTCATCTAAAATGTTTTTAATACCCCTCCTTTTATTTACCGCAGATTTTAATTCAAGAGTCCTGGATATGCCCTCTTCTGCTAATTTCTCAATAGCGGTCAAATCTTTTTCAAGATTTTCGATGGCGTGGTATAATTGTTTTTCTTTGCCGGACTTTTCTCTGAACTGGAAATAAGTTTTTCTAATTACGGTGAGTTTTTTATTAATAGTATCTCTTATAACGGGAAGTTTTAGAAGCTGTTCCGGTTCTATCGTTTCTATGTTTTTAAGTTTTAGCCCCTCCTTAGTGAGGATGAATGTAGCCGTTTCCCCGTATTCAAGGAACTTGTTTTCGAACCAGTTTTTATATATAAACATCCTGCGGTCTGTTAGAATCTTATTGCCGCTAAAAGAGTAATCATAGAAAGGGGATGCAGAATTGAGGCTGAGAAATGAGTATAACTCAGCAGGTTTTTGTCTTGATGATGTAGAGTACCATATATTTTCAAGTGCTGTGTTTTTGCAGTGAGTCTGTACAGCAGGAAACCCAAGGTCCATGCCAGCTAAATAGATGGGGCTGCAGCCCAAAAACCTTGCAAAGTCCCATGCAGTTGTTGTTACGGAACCGCCGGCGCCTAATGTTCCCTTTTCACCAATAACAGATTCAAAATACTTACCCAACGGGAAAAGAGAACCGGAAAAGAATCCGTTTATATTAAGCAGCCTAAAAATACGCGGGTTAGTTGCAGGCTCGGCTATAAAAAAGGAATTCTGTAGATTTACCCATTCCAAATATTTTGTATTCCAGTATTGCGGATCTACAATAATGATAAAATCTGGTTCCAGTCCGAATTCTGTCAGAGGTTTTAATGCCGTATCTACAGCAATAATAACCGCTCTTTCAGCAAGAGCGGAAATAAGAGGTAATGTTTTATCGGTACTTGGGCCTGCGGCTACTATAATTACAGGTAGTTTACTGAAAAGGTTTTTTAATACCGATACGCCTGGATATTGCGAGAACAAATGTATCTTTCTTATAAGATTTTTTACCCAGAGTTTTCCAAATCTTTTAAGGGTATTGGCATTTATTTCTTTTCTGCTTATAAATGCCTTAATAACCGCTTCGGTTTCCCTGTAATACTGTCTGTCCTTTGGAAAAACTGCACGCAGTCTGTATATCTGGACCGCAGAAACAGGGAGATTTTCCGGAAGCATTGCAGCTATTTCCTGAGGTTTGCCTCCTAAAAATAGAGTCAGAGAATCGTTTGAAAGAAAATGATCCATATTGCGCGAAGAAAGAGCCTCTATAAAAAAAGATATATCCGGTTCAATAATGATTAAGGGTATTCCGGGAAATGATTGTAAGAATACTTCTGCTAGATATCCCAGCCCGAATCCAAGTATAAAGGCGCATGAAATTCCTGCAGGCGTATTTTTTTTAATTATTTCTTCCGCTTCTTTTTTGGGATTATATCTGCTGTGAATGTAGCTGGAATTCAGTTTTGCAGTAGGATACCCTGAAGGTGTATTTTCTATTATTAATTCTCTCAGCGGAACAGGATTTTGCTTAAATGACTGTTCTAAATTGGGGTTATTTTTAAAAATGCTTTTTAGATTTGCTTCCTGATAATTCATTTTAGAATAATTGTAATATCCATACCTTTTTTAAGTGCAATGCCTGCCTTCGGGTTCTGGCTTACAACATAACCCGTACCAAGAATATGCACATTAAAATCTTTTAGCTCAAGGAGGGGAAGTAAGCTTCTTTTAGGTTTGCCCTTTAAATTAGGCATAACTTTTCCTACCTTTACCTGATTAGGAATTGAAAGGCTTATTTCTTGCTTTTCTTTATATACAGTATCGGTTTTTAGAGGAATTCCTCGATAGGTAACAATATATTCGGCTATTTGTTTAAAAACAGGAGAGGCTATACGCCCGCCGTATTTTTCGTATTTGGGATTATCAATTACGACATATACTATAATTTCAGGATTATTTGTCGGGAATATACCTAAAAAAGAAGATATAAAATGATTCTTGGAATACTTTCCCGTTTTTCTGTCTAAAACCTGTGCTGTTCCTGTTTTTGCGGATATTCTTAAACCTTTTATTTTGGCCCTTCTGGCGGTGCCATGATCTTCGGTAGCAGTCTCCATCATAAGCAGCATCTGTTCCGCTGTTTCCGGTGAAAGCACCTCCCTTACCGGGTCACGCGGATATTCTTTTATAACATCACCCTGCGGTGAAACTATTTTTTCAACAATTCTCGGTTTTAGCAGAACACCCCCGTTTGTAAACACGGTTGCTGCACTTATTACCTGTACAGCGGATACGCCTATTTCCTGACCCATTGCTATTGTGGGTTTTGAACGGGCAGACCATTTTTGGGGTTTCCTTAAAATGCCCGAACTTTCACCTGGCAGCGGAAGCCCTGTAGGCTGCCCGAAACCGAACTTAATAAGCATCTGGTAAAATGAATTCTTATCAATCTTATCGGATGCATATGCGGCACCTACATTACTTGATAGTTGAATAATACGCTGTGGTGTTACATCGCCATACACACCAAGGTCATTTATTATTATGGTTTGACCGTTATTGAGGGTTTTCTTATAAAATCCATTTGAGTAAAAATGGTCATTTATACTTACCGCACCTGTCTGGAGCATCGACGATATCGAAGATATTTTAAAGACAGACCCCGGTTCATATGTGAAGGTTAATGGTTTATTCATAAGAACACTGCTCTTATAACGAGCATAGTCGTTAGGATTAAAATTAGGAATTGAAACATAACCGAGCATTCGGCCTGTTTTTGCCTCCATGGCGAGAACCATAACGGAATCCGCAGCATTTTTTTTAAAGGCTTCCTCTGCCGCTTTCTCGATTATATACTGGATATTTACGTCTATTGTTAAGAAAACCTGATTTCCGTAAACTTTTTTTAATCCTTTTCCCATAGCCGGAGGGGATAGGACCTGGTTAAAAGAGTACTCAATCCCTGCAAGACCTATGTTGTCAACTCCAACATAGCCCAGTACATGCGATGCAAGTTCCTGTTGCGGATAACTTCTTCCATATTCGGAAATTAGATTAATCCCTTTTAAGAGATGTTTTTCCTTTAGACTTCGTATTTTATCTGATACTTCAGGGCTTACCAGTCTCTTTAAAAAGACGAATCCAGAGTGTGTTTTGAATTTATTAAGAATTTCTTCTTTTTTAAGGTCTAAGATTGTAGAAAGTAAAACCGCAGTTTTTAAAGGATCTTCAATATTAGGCATCCATGCAGCTACGGAATCGAGCTTTGTGGATACAGCCAGAATGCGGCCGTTTCTGTCAAGAATGGATCCTCTTTCAATTACAGGGAATTTAATTGTTTCCTGTTTTTCCTGTGACGGAAGAATAATCATTAACAGAAAAAGTCGGCCTATTAGTACGATTACGGCTATAGCTAAGAACAAAATAAAAAAAGCAAGCCGTCTTTTATCTTTTTTAGAGCGCAAATGCAATCCTCTCTAATTCTTTATGTAGTTTTTAAAGATAGCTGTATACTGTGTTATATACAAGGGAATAGAAAGCTCCGGTTAATTTATAGCTAATCATCATTATTAATATTAATATGCAGTTAATTTATTGTCGATATGTTTCTTGAGGAATCAATGATAGCTGTATTAAATAATCAGAATATAAAGAGGCGGAACAACCGAAGTTATTTATACAAAAAGAAAGAAAGCAGTAAATCGTTAAAGAAATACGAATGGAAGAGAGAAAATAAATCATTTTTCAGCAGTTCTGTACAGATAAGAAGGTATTTAAATATTTTCCTGATAATTGCATTTTTATTTGCAATTTTTTTTATACTCTATATGGAAAAGGAAAAATCAGTACCCAAAATAACCCCTATTTCCTTTCCAAAGGACAATAGCGCGGAAAGTCTGCTTCTTAAGATAACAGTACCAGACCACGAAAGTTTTAGAACAGTTACAAAAAAACTTTCGCCCGCAGTAATAAGAAGCCTGAAAATAGTAAAGTACAGGGTTAGGAACAGGGATACTCTCTCATCCATTGCGCAAAAATTCCGAATTAGTCTCAGCACTATTATAAGCTACAATGATATTCGTGACGCACGCCGCCTTGCAATCGGTACATTACTGGAAATTCCCAATGAGAATGGATTGAAATATAGAGTTAAACGGGGCGATTCTTTAAGCGGTATTGCAAGGAAATTCGGAATACCTCTTAAAGAGATACTGGATTGGAACAATCTTTCAACTTCTGTAATACAGCCCGGCCAGGAGCTCTTTATTGCCGGTGCGGCAATGAGAACAAACGACCTTAACAGAGTTCTCGGAAAACTTTTCATTTACCCCACCAGGGGAAGGCTTACCTCTCCCTTTGGTATGCGGCACGATCCTTTTACCGGGCTTTGGCGTTTCCATAATGGTGTTGACCTTGCTAATAAAATAGGAACTCCGATAGTCGCAGCTATGGCCGGGACAGTAGCTATGACAGGTATAAATCCTACATACGGCAGGTATATAATTATAAGGCATGCCGATGGATTCCAGACCCTTTATGCACATTTAAGCAGAGTGCTCGTAGCCAGAGGCAGAAGAATATCCCAGAATCAGGTTATCGGTAAAATGGGTACAACGGGTTACAGTACTGGCAGTCATCTGCATTTTTCAATATTTAAAAACGGAAAACCGGTTGACCCCTTGAAATACCTGCATTAATCTATAACTGTATGGCCCGATTAAAAAGATACCGGAAATATCTTCTTTTTCTCTGCGGCCTGGTTGTAGCCGCTGTTTTACCTGTTTTGCTTAAAACAGAGAAATTAAGAAGAGAATACCTTTATTACCCCAAATACTGGAATTCTATTGCGGGCTATCCGTTAAAAAAAGAGACTGAAAATCATATAGAAAGTTCTTCTAAAGCGCTTCCGAAGGGCGGGCGTCTCGATGCGATAGTTCCTCTGCAGATTTACAAATACAGAGTGAAAAAAGGCGATACATTATCCGGGATAGCTGAGCAGTTCGGGCTTACTCTTGATACGGTTGCGTCGCTGAACAGGAACGGAGGAGAGGGTGTGCATATTCTTTCTGTAGGTGAACTGCTTAAAATTCCGTCTATCGACGGGATTTATCTTAATGTAAATGGTGACCTGGAAAAACTCTGCAGGGAAAACGGCTTTTCAAAAGAGGTTGTTTTAGAGGCTAACGGTTTGGATAAATTAAAAAAAGGAAAAGTTAAATTGTTTTTCCCCAATCTGCAGCATAGCGGTATTGACAGAAGCATAGCAATCGGGGTTGCATTTTTAAAACCTGTACGGGGAATAATAACTTCCGGCTATGGGTTTAGACATGATCCTTTTTCCGGAAAAATCCATTTTCACAGAGGTATTGATATTGCTGCTCCTGTGGGAGCATATGTTCATGCTGCTATGGACGGAAGAGTTATAGCGGCGGGGGAAGATGCTGTGCTGGGGAATTATATTATTTTAAAGCACCCCTCCGGATATTCAACTGTATACGGACACTTAAGCAAGATTCTTGTAAGGAGGGGCAAGGTTGTGAGAAAAAGTGAAGTTATAGGAAGGGTCGGTAAAACGGGCAGAGCAACCGGTCCTCATCTTCATTTTGAAATCCGTAGTTTCGGAAAAGCGCTTAACCCGAAAGGGATGATAGCTAAGATATAAAATAGAATAGTAGTCTAAAAAATGCCGATAATAAATAATAACCGCAGAGGAAAGGTATGAAAAAAATTGTTCTTTTTATTATAGGTCTATTGGCGCTGTTTTCTATTTTAAGGGTAAATGCCGAAGGTGCCGAAAAATCCCAGTTTGTCGTACATCCGGGATACCTCGAACTGGCAAACGGGACGAGCAAGGTAAAAGTAGCTTTCGGGTTTTTGGATTTGTCTAAAAATAAAGACTACAGATGGAATTTATTTCCAATGTACATTTCTATGCAGTCAGGAAAAAACAGAATCCAGCTCAGTTTAAACGGGTTATCAATTCTTAAAAGAACAGGAATTTCTATCGGAAGAAGTATCATCATTAAGGGAGTCCGTAAGGATGATGTGATAAGCATTGGCGGAAAGGTGACTATCTACGGGAAGGTAGAAGGCGATGTGTGGGTATTAGGTTCTGATATAGCGGTTAAAAGGGGAGCGGTAATCGAAGGAAATGTGATCTCTCTCGGCGGAAGTGTACTAACGGAGAAAGGAGTACGAATTAAGGGAAATAAACAGTCTATACCGGACTTAAAGATTCCTTTCCTCCATTATCTTACCGGTAAAAAATCCGCCAGGAATTTCAGATTGATAATAGAGTTCTTTAGAATAGCACTATTTATGATTATTTCATTTTTTATTGTGCTTTTGTGGCGAAAAAGTGTAACAGGAACTGTCATGGTGTTGGGGGAACAGTGGAAAAATATACTGCTCTTTGTGCTCCTCAGTATTTTTGCTGTTCCCGTTATTACCTTATTATTGGGTGTTTCTATTGCGGGTATCTTTTTTATACCGCTTTTCTTTCTCGCTATTGCAGTTTTTGTTTTTTTTGGTTTTGTATCCTTTTTGGTTAGGCTCGGCATGTGGGTTAGAGGCATGGCAAAACAGGATTTGGGTTTTCTGTATAGTTCCTGTTTATTGGGCTTTCTGTTTTTTGAGGTCCCTTTTCTTCTTGGGATTATATTAAGCTTTTCTAATAATTCAGCCTTTTTTGCAAATACAGGGAATATACTCAAAGGAGTATCTGTTTCTCTCTACTTAGCAGCATTTATCTATGGCTTTTCCGGAACCTTAGAGTATATTAGAGATAAAAACAGCCTGAAAGAATAGCCCCTTTTGTTTTTCTAATTTTTATCTTCCGTGACAGTACTTATACTTTTTACCGCTTCCGCATGGACATGGATCGTTTCTTCCCACTTTGGGATACACCCTTTTAACCTGAACCTTTTCCGGCTGTGCAGAACCGGAAGCCGTACTTTCCGGCTGGTTAAACTGCCCAAGCACTGTATGCGAAGCCTGGCCGATACTGCTGCGCTCAATTATAAGATTGCTTCCCTGAACGGGCTGTATCTGCACCTTTAAGACCTTTCGTGCTATTGCTGTCTTTATGTTGTATAGCATTTCATCGAATATCTGGAACCCTTCGAGTTTGTACTCGAGCAGAGGATTTTTCTGTCCGTATGCGCGTAGATAAACTGCTTCCCGCAGAGCTTCGAGGTTTTCAAGATGATCCTGCCATCTTGCATCTATATTTCTGAGGTATTCTATTCTGATGAAAAGATTTAAGTTTTCTTTGCCTATTTCTTCGGCTTTCTCTTCCAGATCATTTTTGAGTTCTTCGATTATGAAACTTTCAAGTTCTGTAGGAGATTTTTTTAGTAATTTTTTCGTATCTACACTTGGAGTATAGAAGAACTCCTCCTTTAAACCCTGGAGCAGAAGCTGCATAGCAAGCTCGGTATTTGCTCCCTTTTCCCTGTAATCATCGATGAGATTTCCCACAATTTCCTTTGCAGTCTCTGTAACTCTGTTTACTAAATTCTCATCCTTAAGTATTTCATCGCGCTTATCATAGATGTATTTTCTCTGTTCATTGAGAACATCGTCATATTCAAGAAGATTCTTCCTTATTTCAAAGTTTCTCTCCTCTACTTTCTTTTGCGCTCGCTCAATAGATTTATTAATCCATGGATGTTCAATTGGTTCTCCTTCGTTCATACCAAGGCGCGACATAAGGGATTTAAGCTTTTCGCCGCCGAACAGCCTCATAAGGTCATCATCCAGCGAAATATAGAAACGTGAAGATCCGGGGTCTCCCTGCCTGCCCGATCTTCCTCTTAACTGATTATCTATCCGTCTTGCCTCGTGTCTCTCTGTCCCCAGTACATGCAGACCGCCTAAATTTTTAATTTCCAGATAGTCAGCCTCCCATTTCTTCGTTTCTTTTGCTACAGCCTCATTAAAAACTTCTATAGGAGCATCTGTGCCTACTTTTTTTCTTGCCCTGAATTCCGGATTTCCGCCCAGTTTAATATCTGTTCCACGGCCCGCCATGTTTGTTGCAATGGTTATAGCGCCCTTTGAACCTGCTTCTGCAATAATAAGAGCCTCTCTTGCATGGTTCTTAGCATTTAGAACCTCATGCCGGACGCCCCGTGACTGAAGCATTCGTGAAAGTTTTTCGGACTTATCAATCGAAACAGTCCCTACAAGTACAGGCTGACCTTTTTTGTGTAGCCCGGCTATTTCATCACAAATTGCATTAAATTTATCATCCTCTGTAAGGTAGATAATGTCGTGCATATCATTTCGTATAACAGGTCGGTTTGTTGGAATTACTACAACATCAAGGTTATATATCTTGGCGAATTCAGTTGCTTCGGTGTCCGCTGTACCTGTCATTCCTGAAAGCTTGTCGTACATTCTAAAATAGTTCTGGAAAGTAATGGTAGCTAATGTCCTGTTTCTCTGGGCAATTTTAATGTGCTCCTTTGCTTCAATTGCCTGGTGCAGGCCTTCCGAATAACGCCGGCCGTAAAGGATACGCCCTGTAAATTCATCTACAATCTGGACTTTGCCTTCCTGCACAACATAATCAACGTCTTTTAAGAATAATTTATGTGCTTTCAGTGACTGAGTGAAGTAATGTATATATTCAAAATTATCATCTGTGAACAGAGAACCCTTAATAAGCCTCCGTTTTAGAAGGAGCTCTTCTATATGGTTCATGCCTTCGTCTGTGAATATTATACGTTTGCTCTTTTCGTCTATTTTGTAGTCGCCGCTGGGAAACTCCGGATATTCACCTGTTTCAGGGTCCATCTCACATTCTTTTAGATTATCTACAAGTTTGTTAACCTCGTAATATTTAAAGGTGTCGTCCTCTGCAGGTCCGGATATAATAAGAGGAGTACGGGCTTCATCTATAAGAATAGAGTCTATTTCATCGACAATACAGAAGTTATGTCCTCTCTGTACTTTTTCTCCGCTGTCCCATCTCATATTATCACGCAGGTAGTCAAAACCGAATTCATTGTTTGTTCCGTATGTAATATCTCTGCCGTATGCCATTTTCCTGGATTCATTATCCATCTGTGACAGAATTGCGCCAACAGAAATTCCAAGGTAGTTATATACAGGTCCCATCCATTCAGAATCTCTTTCTGCCAGGTAATCATTAACGGTTACCACGTGGACTCCTTTTCCTGTAATGGCATTAAGGTAGGCTGCCGTCACGCTGGAAAGAGTTTTTCCTTCACCTGTTTTCATTTCCATTATTTTCCCCTGGTGAAGTACAATACCTCCCATCAATTGGACATCGAAGATTCGTTCTCCAAGGATACGCCTGGCGGCTTCACGAACAAGGGCATAAGCTTCAGGAAGCATGGAATCAAGACTTTCGCCTTTCCGGTATCTTTCTCTAAAATCCTCTGTTTTCTTTTTAAAAGCATCCTTCGGAAGCTGTATTGTTTCGTATTCAAGTGAATTTATTCTCGTCACAATTGGTATTAGTTCTTTTAGATCTCTATCGTATTTGGATCCCACGAAAAGTTTAATAGCTTTTTCAATCATACCTATAATGTAATGATATTTATACTGCAAGGTCAAGATTGACAAGCTGGATAGAGGGATTATAGTATGGGTTTATGAGTATATGGAAAAAAATATTATACGCAGCTGTTCTGTCTTTTCTTTTTATCTTTCTATACAGCTGTTCGCAGAAAGGGGTACCGGTATTAAAGAGGGAAAACCTGTTTAACCTTAATATAGGCAAAATAGACAACGAGATGGATATATTTCAGGTTCAGGGAAGGGCGCTTACGGCAAAAAACAGAATTTTTATGAAAAACGGCATATTTTATATAGCAAACGGAAATTCGGGGAAGGTGATGGAGTTTTCTTCCTACGGCGACCTGATTTTTATGATTTACAACCCTTCGATGAATACAAAGCCGGTTCTGTTGAATACCGATACATTAAAAAAAACTCAAACAACACGCCGTGCTGTTAAGTATAATTTTTATAGAATCGGTGAAATTGGAGTCGACAACAAGAATGACTTGTGGATAGAAGATTCCGTATCCGAAGACAAGTATGTTAAGGATAAAAAAGGCGGGATTATTTTAACAAAAGTTGTACGGCATTTCAGCCGTGACGGAAAGCTAATCAATTATATTGGGCAGGAAGGTATAGGAGGAACTCCCTTCCCGTTTATAGAAAATTTGTATATAACTTCTCAGAGTGAACCTGTGGTTGTTTCCCGTGCTCCCGCAGAATGGGAAATATTCTGGTTTTATAATTCCGGAGAACTGCGTTACCATGTCAGAATAGATGAGAGTCATCTTCCGTATATATCATCTTCGCATAATGATAAGGCAGAAATCTCCAGGATAACCGCAGATTATAAAAGTCCAATTCTTTACCTGGCAGTATCATACTTTAAAGATATTATTGACCCCTCTACGCATGCACGTTCTGGAGTAAAAAAGACAGGTGCTTTTATATACGCATTAAATCTAAATACCGGCAAATATACAAAAGTTATGGATATTCCGGGTAATGAGCAAATAAAAGAGGTCTTGGGAACCAGAGAAATTAGAATACCAGGACCTTCCTATGAGTTATTGGGGATTACCGAAACCCGTTTTATTTTCCTTATTCGGAATGAAGGGTTAAACAAATACAGACTTTTAATTAAAAAAATCGGCAGCGGAGAGAATGGCTCTTTTACTAATTCCGAATCAACCGCAGGTAAAGCCCCTAAAATCGGGATTTCAATAACCAAAAATATTACAATTGAGGATACCGCTTTACACTTTAAATATATTACACTCGA
>QNBI01000002.1 GCA_003641675.1 Spirochaetota bacterium
ATTTTCCTTTAACAATACTTATACCATTAAGTTTATAAAGGCTTGTCCAGTTATCATCCCTGCCTGCAACTATTTCTTTGTCCAGAGTAAAGGCGGCAATGCTCTGAAAGAAAAAGAGGAAAAAAACAATAAGTACGTTGCATATTTTTATTTTTCTCATTTTGTTATAAATTATAATCGGCATAAAGATTATTTTCTACCTGTATAAAATTATTTGCCTGCAGAATAAGGTGAATTCAGGCTAAAAGAAATGAACAATGTTAATATAAACTTAAAAGCATTAAATTTCCCCGACAAACCCGGCGTATATTTAATGAAAGACCGGCAGAATAAAATAATATATATAGGAAAAGCAAAGAATTTACGAAAGAGGATAAACTCTTATTTTACAGGGAGCCCAAGTCCTAAGACAAACTTCCTCGTTAAAAATATTAAAAACATAGAAACAATAATTACTAAAACAGAGCAGGAGGCGCTGCTCCTTGAGAATAATTTAATTAAAAAATGGAAACCAAAGTATAATATAGACCTTAAAGACGGCAAAACCTACCCGGTAATAAGAATTACAAATGAGGAATACCCCCGAATTTTCAGAACAAGAAGGATAATTTTTGACGGGTCTGTATACTATGGTCCGTTCCCCAGCGCACATCAGATAGATACATATCTTAAACTAATAGACCGTATGTTCCCATTGAGAAAATGCAGAGGATCTTTAAAAAAAAAGAGGGCACATCCATGCTTAAACTACTATATAGGAAGATGTTTCTCTCCCTGCACAGGCAGAATTAGTAAAGATGAATACAGGGAAATGGTGGGAAAAATAAAGTCGCTTCTATCCGGTAAGGCATCCGAGCTGATAAGGGATACAAGGGAAAGGATGCTTAAGGCTTCCAGGAGCCTTAATTTTGAAGAAGCGGCTGTTTTTAGGGACAACTTAAGTTCAATAAAATTTATAATGGATCAGCAGCATATCATCGATTTTAGTAAACTCTCTGGCGACTATATAGGGTACTGTTCAAGCGAACATATATTTACCTTTGTAATTCTGCAGATGAGAGATGGCAAACTAATAGGGAGAGAAATTTTTAACTCTGAAAGCTATGCGGAAACCGAAGAAACGTTTTTACACTTCATTTTCCAATACTACACCGAGGCCCAGAACATTCCTAGTATTGTATATATTCCGGAACTAACGGACAGCAGACAGGCAACGCTTCTTTCTGAACAGCTTAAAAGCTCTTTATCAGGAAAAAAACTCAGATTTATAATACCCAAACGCGGCAAACATCTGCAGACTTTAAAAATGGCATTAGAAAACGCAGATGAGTATTTAACATCCCGCCTTTCCATGTATAAACGTACAGAGGATCTTGCATTCTTAAAAAAAACGCTTAACCTTCCCTCTTTGCCCCGCAGAATAGAAGGTTTTGATATTGCCCATTTATCCGGGCAGTACACAGTAGCATCTATGGTCTCCTTTAGGAATGGCATCCCGGACAAAGATAAATACAGACATTTTAAAATACGGTCTTTAAAAGGCAGGATAGATGATTTTGAAGCTATGAGAGAGGTCATTGCAAGGCGGTACACAAGGGTAATAAATGAAGAGCTGGATAAACCGGACCTTATACTTGTGGACGGAGGAAAGGGTCAGCTTAATGCCGCAAAACAAATCCTTAATTCTATTGGCCTTAGATCTGTTCCTGTTGCAGGACTTGCAAAAAAAAATGAAGAAATTTTTATACCGGGACAGTCTAACCCAATTGTATTAGAAAAAAATTCAGGAGCACTCAGGATTCTAGAACAAGTAAGAGATGAATCTCATAGATTTGCCAATTCTCTGCACGGCAGACTTAGAAGAAATAGTCTTACCTCTTCTAAATTAACTTCAATACCGGGTATAGGGAAAATCAGAAGTAAAATTCTTCTTGAAAAATTTAAATCCTTAGACGACATAGGCAATTTAAGTGTGAAAGAAATAGCAGAAATAACAGGTTTTAATAACTTACTTGCATCCACGGTGCGCGACCACCTTTTGAAATGGCATAATGAAAAAAAAGCTGAATAATAAAAACCTGTATTCCCCCGCCGAAGGTTCTTAAACGAACCTGCGTTTCATAGATTAACCGGATTATCCGCTCCAATTCTTCCAACCTATAATTACTTAAGCCTGTACTGTAAATTCTCTGATTTCTCTTACCTGTTATACCGACACGCTTAAATGCATCATCTGCAGAATAATTCCTTTCAATAAGCCGTTTCAACAAAAGGAGCCTCTCTGTCTGCCAGAGTATACCGTTAAGCAGGCTGTCTGCATTCTTTTCCTTAGAAAGGAGAATATTCGTGAGTATTTCGAGAGTAGCCGGAAGATCCCGCAGCACCATCCGCGAGAACAGGGAGAATACATTCTCTTCTTTGGTATGATATAGAAAATCCTCTATCTGATCCGAAGTGATTGCAGCCCCCGCTCCAAAAAACTGAGAGAGCCTTTCACATTCGCCTTTAAGAACCTGAGTATTATTTTCTACAAGCTCGAGCAGACTGTCCACAGCATCCGGTTCTATGCGTATTTTTGCCTTTTGAAAAAAATTAATAACCCAGCCTTTCTTTTCGCCTTCGAACATCTCCCAGAAAATAACCGTATTCTCTTTGGGAACAAGTCTCTTGATTGCAGCCGGTACATCTTTAACTGTATCCGATAAAAGAATAAGAACAGCATCCTGTGCCGGTTTTTTACAGTAATCTATAAGAGGGTCTAAGATTCCCTTTCCTTTTAATTCTTCGAGCCTGTTAAGTACCACTACTTTAGATTTGGCAAATAATGATCCATTTTTTAAAATAGATACAACTTCCGAAGTATCGAGACCATAAGGATAAAATCTGTAAATATCCGGATCTCCCTTATTCTTATCCTTCTGCGATGCAATAATATCATTTATAAAATCCGACTTTTTCCCTGCTTCGGGACCGAGCAGAAGATAAACCTTACCGTTTTTATTCATATTTTCTAATTATACAGGCTAATCTGCCTAAGATTCTAACGTTCTGTGAATATATGGGAAGATAAGCTTTATTCTCCGATTTTAGTTTAATACGGTTCTTCTCCATATAAAATCTCTTTAAAACAACTGCATCTTCGAGCATGGCAACAACTATATCGCCGTTTTCTGCGGTATTCTGATGCAGGACCACCGCAACATCCCCATCCATAATGCCGGCATCTTTCATACTGTCTCCCTTTACATTAAGGGCAAAGTGCTTCCCACTGCTTAAGAGGTTAGCAGGAAGTTCTACATGGCCGTCAAAATTCTCTTCTGCAAAGAGAGGTTTCCCTGCTGCCACATTCCCCAGAACCGGAACCTTACGGATACTGTCATTGCCTGTTTTTGCTTTCGACATTAATTCAATGGCGCGGGATTTATTTAACTGGCACTTTATATAATTCTTTTTCTCGAGAGCTTTTACATGGTCGTAACCGCCCCTAACGGAAATACCGAAATTATCACCAATTTCTCTTATAGTCGGAGGAAACTGGTGCTCCGTAATATACCGCCTTATATATTCCAGTACTGCACTCTGCCGCTCTGTTAAGCCTTTCATCTTTTTATCTCGATTGCATACTTCCTTATTTTACCGTACAGGCTGCTCGTATAAATTCCAAGATCCTTTGCAGTCTGTGCGAGGTTATAACCGTCCTCTTCAAGTTTTCTCTTTATAAGCTCTTTTTCAAAGCTGTCTCTAGCTGCATTAAGAGGCATTCCTCTAAATGTACTAAGCCAGTTTGCCGCGTGCCGCTTGCCTCTTGCAGGCATACATTCCCGCAGTATATCTGCAGAAACAATACTCTCATCATTCATAATATTAACCCGTTCTATAACATTTTTCAATTCACGAATATTACCAGGCCATGGATATTTTTTCAGCACCTCCAACGCATCTTTGGAAATTACCTTTGGTTCACTTAATGCCGGCGGTTTAAACTTTTTCATAAAGTATTTAACCAGTGCGGATATATCCTCTGTCCTTTCACGAAGCGGAGGAACATGGATCGGTATTACGTTGAGTCTAAAGTAGAGATCCTCCCGGAACCTCTTTGCCTTTATCTCCTCCTCTATCACCTTATTTGTCGCTGCAATGAGTCTTACATCCACTGAGATAGATTCTTCTCCGCCCACTCTTTCAAATTTTAGCTCCTGTATAACACGTAAAACTTTTGCCTGAGTATTTAAAGACATATCTGCTATTTCATCCAAAAAGAGCGTACCTCTATCGGCAATTTCGAATTTCCCCTTTCTTTTCGAGACAGCTCCGGTAAAAGCCCCTTTTTCATGGCCAAATAACTCACTTTCTATTAAAGTCTCAGGAATAGCGGCGCAGTTTACCTCGACGAAAGGCCACTGTGACCTCCTGCTCTTTAAATGTATTGCCCGGGCAACCAGCTCCTTTCCCGTTCCGTTCTCACCAAGGATAAGAACTCTTGCGTCCGTAGGAGCGCTTTGTTCAATAATCTCACGTATTTTCTGCATAGAGGGATGGCTTCCAACCATCTCATCCTCCATAAAAAGATTATTCCTAAGCTGTTTATTTTCCTGTTTTAATTTTTCAAGTTCTAAGGCATTTCTGACCACAGTTATAATTTTCTCCAGCGATAAGGGCTTTTCTAAAAAATCAAAGGCTCCCATCTTAACGGCTTTTACCGCTAAATTAATATTGGCGTGGCCGGATATCATTATTACCTCCACATCACGATACTCTTCTTTTATCCTTTTAAGCACCTCTATACCGCCCATATTGGGAAGCCATACATCTAAAATCACAAGGTCAATGGGCTCGGTATTCAACATATCCAGCCCTTTATACCCGTCTTCAGCAAGGAAAACATTGTAGTTTTCATCCTGGAGGACATCTTTTAGTATGGATCTAATTCCTGCTTCGTCGTCAATAATTAGAACATTACCCATTTATCTCTCCATGAGGCAGATCAATAAAAAATGTTGTTCCTACGCCCTTTTTGCTTTCGAACCATATATGCCCATTATGATCGAAAACTATCCGTTCTACAATAGAAAGACCAAGTCCGGTTCCCTGTTTCTTTGTTGTAAAATAGGGATTAAATATTTTATCTTTGTACTCTTCATCTATACCCGACCCGTTATCACGAATCTGAATTCTGCAGTACTGTATATCTTCTTTTTTTACTATGTCTGCAATTACAGATATAACTCCTTGAGTTCTCATGGATTCATCAATAGACTGAATCGCATTCCGGAAAAGGTTGCTGAAAATTTGTTTTATCTGAGCAGGGTCCGCCTTTACCGTTATTTTATCACTAATACCGTTTGTTTCTATGGTTATACTTTCTCCTAAACTCCTGAACATACCAGCGATTTCTTCCACAACCTCCTTTACATTAACCATAACAGGGTGCGGATTCGGGAGTTTTGCAAATTCTCTGAACTCTTTTAAAAGCTTATCGAGATTATCCACCTCGTTAACTATCGCCGTAACTGAATTTTCCAGTATATTCTTTAAATCTTCCGGATTAGATTTATATTTCTTTAAAATACGCTGCGCAGAAAGTTTAATCGGTGTCAGCGGATTGCGGATTTCATGAGCAAGCCTCTGGGCAATATCCTGCCATGCGGCTATTTTCTCTGCATGCACAAGCTTTTCACGCGATGTACTGAGTTCACCTATCATTTTATTAAAGGAACTAATAAGAATAGCAAGTTCATCTTCTGACCTGGAAAGAATCCTGAATGAAAAATCTCCTTCCGCAACTCTGCGCGTTGCATTTTCAAGATCCACGATGGGGCGCAGCAGTTCATCGGTTAAAATAAAACTTAAAAGTATAACAAGAAGAAGAATCGGCAGCGTAAATAGAAAATAAAAAATCGAAACCGCATAGATAAAAAGCCGGTTGTACTTATTAAGCTGGTTAAAAGTTTCGAGTGAGTTTGTTAAATTGCTTGCATTTTTATTAAAATATGCAGGAAGAATTATACCTGCTATAACTGTATAAGTTTTCCCATCTATGGTATGTTTTCCAATGCTCCTCAATATACTAATATCCTGCTTTTCCACTTTGGGAAGAATCCCGGTACGGTTATGAACCGCAGCAAAATCCTTTAATTTCCCGTTTTTGTCGCCTCTAAAAAAAACTTCATTCCCTTCATCATTATAAATCTGCACAAAACTAATTTCGGGGTTAATATTCCTTATGTTTTCCCACACAGAATCGGGATTCTTAGTTATACCATTAAAAAGCATGGGAATTGCCCTGCTTTTATTAAACATCTTAAGATTATCCACTTTGCTTTGATAATAATCCAGTGATATAGAGAGACCTCCTCTCAGGGCATCTCCGATTCCGGCTTTCAGCCAGAAATTTATCGAAGATTTTATAAAATTAATGGAAAGAAGCGCTTGAGGTCCCGATGCTAAAAAGGCTATTAACGCAAAGAATAAAACCAGTTTAATTTTAAGGTGTACACCCGGTTTTTTTTGAGTCCTTTCCCGTATAAGGTTTATTATATTATAGAGTATTACTATTAAAAGAATTAGCGGGAAAATAATAGCAACAAGCAGTGCTATTAAATTTGCAGAGGAGCTCAATTTTGAAATATTTGATAAAATTTGCTGCGAAAAAACCAGGACAAGTACAATAAGGATAATTATAAAAAGGAGTAGGGCAAAAATTCCGGAGTGTTTAAAGCCGCGGCCTTTTAATAGTTTCATTTAGTCTCTACCGTTATTTTTTCCCATTTTGTAGTAATATTCTCCGAATTTGTAAAAAAATTTACAATATTTAGAGGCGATACAAGCTTTACAGGAATATATTTAACTCTGCACAGAAGATAGTACTCATCGGCAGTACTAAGAAAAGAATACTCAAGGTTGTAACCTTTTAGACTGAAAAAATTTCTTAAGAAATCATCGCTGTTTTTAAAGACAACTTCACTGCTGTTGTT
This sequence comes from Spirochaetota bacterium, assembly GCA_003641675.1. GTDB lineage: Bacteria > Spirochaetota > Spirochaetia > SZUA-6 > SZUA-6 > SZUA-6. Next base: position 6,975 of record QNBI01000002.1, read on the forward strand.
TCTTTTCAGGATATAGTATTTGTCATACATGTTGTAATAACCGGTATAAAGCACTTTCTCCTCACGGACCAGCCTGTCTCCCAGAAGAGAAATTATGCCATGCTGTTTTTTATATAGCCTGAACTCAAAAAAAAGTTCCGATTTTAGGCCGCTCCGTATGGTTTTTAACGCATTGGAATAATCTTCTAAATCAAGGCTGACATTAACAATTATTCTTTCTGCCTTAACACTTGTAGATATATTCAACTGTTCAGCAAACAGAGCAAAGGAGCCTACAAACAAAATAATGAGCAAACTAAAAGCTGCACAGCCCCGCGTTTTACTCCTCCTCGAATTTATTTTCGAAAAGTGCCGCTATCGCTTCTACCGCTTTTTTTTCGTCACTGCCCTCTGCAGAAATTTTCAGCACCGAATTATATGTTGCACCGAGGGTTAGAATACCCATAATGGATTTTGCGTTTATTTTTTCTCCGTCTTTTTCTATAAAAAGCTCCGAACTGAACTCATTTGCCGTTTTAACAAGCAGCGCTGCCGGCCGTGCATGAATACCAGCACGGTTCTTTATTACTATTTCTTTTTCTGTCATAATCCCTACTGTTCATTTAAAAATGCAGCCCTTGCACTTTCCGATTCGAGCCATTTCATAACATTTTTATTAAATTCTTTTGCCGAGTAATAACCCATTTTTTTAAGCCTTTCATTCATAGCCGCTGTTTCTATTATAACAGGTATATTCCTCCCCGGCCGCACAGGTATAAGCAGGTAAGGAGTCTTGACACCAAGAATATCCATAGTCTTTTCAGTCGCTCCTATTCTATCGTAGGTTTTGGATGAATCCCATTCCTCCAGCTTTACAATAAGCTGAACCTGCTTTCTATCCCTTATAGCCCCCACTCCAAAGAGGTGGGTTATATTTATAATTCCCAAACCCCTTATTTCCATGTGGTGGCTTACAATTTTAGCTCCACTGCCTATAAGAATATTGCCGCTTACGCGTCTTATTTCTACAACATCATCCGCAACAAGTCTGTGCCCTCTCTCTATAAGGGCAAGTGCTGTTTCGCTCTTACCCACACCGCTTTTACCTATAATAAGTATCCCTATACCGAAAACTTCTACAAGAACCCCATGCTCTACCTTTTTAGGTGCAAATATATTTCCAAGTACACGCATAATACGCATGGCAAAATCCGAAGATGAAAGTCCTGTCTGCAGGATGGGACATTCCGCTTTTTCCGATAATTTTAAAAAGTCATCTGTCGGCTGATACTTGTTTGTAAACACACAACAGGGCATTTCATAGCTGAAAAATTTTTCCAGAGTATCCGTTTTCCCCTCATCGGCGAGTTTTTTAAGATATGCATTCTCACCCCGCCCAAGTATCTGTATTCTTTGATGTGCAAAATTATCATAAAAACCGCTTAACGCAAGCCCAGGCCTGTTTATAGCAGGGACCGTAATTTCTCTTATAAGGCCCGGCCTGCCCCCAATACACGACAGATCAAGGGCATCATTCTCTTTTAAATCGAGCTGAAGCAGATCAAGAATCCTAAATTTATCCATAATTAAATAATTTTACTCTGCTATGAAGCCTCTGAAACAGAGCGTTTATGCTCCTGTATTTTACCTTTCTCCCTGTTAATTTTTACTTCCATTTTATCAAAAAGCTTATCTATGCCCTGAAATATATCAAAACAATCCACTTCTATATGGCTTGTATTCCCCCAGCGGAATTTTAACGTTGCCTCACACTTAAACCCGCTGCCCTCTTTTACAAGTCTAAAGAGGAGATCAATTATAAGATCCTTTGCAAAATCTATCCTGGTTATTTTTTTCTCAATGTAATTCTTCATTCTTTCGCTAACATCCAAATGTATACCTTTAATTTCTACTTTCATGTTCCCTCCTGGTTTATTAATATCATCTTCTGTAAGAAGATTCTATATTAAGTTCTTTCCTGTATTTTGCAGCGGTTCTCCTTGCAATATTAATACCCCTGTTCGAGAGAATTTCCGCTATTTTTTTATCGGAAAGTCTCTTTTGTCCCTCATACCCTTCTATAATCTCTTTTATTATTTCTTTTACCCCCTCTTTGGAATATCTCGAGCCCGTAGAGCCGGGTCCGGTAATTGAATTGGAGAAAAAGTATTTTAGTTCATAAATACCCCATTCGGTCTGCATATATTTACCGCTTGTAATCCTAGATACAGTAGCTTCGTGAACATCTATCTCACGGGCTATATCCTTTAATGTGAGAGGAGCCAGATATTTCGGTCCTTTTAAGAAAAACTCACGCTGAAATTCAACAATAGCTTTACAGGTTTTTAATAATGTTTCATTCCTCTGCCGAATGCTCTTTATAAACCAGCGGGCATTCTGTATATTTGTCTTTACAAACTCATTGACCTTTTTACCCTCTTTTTTCTCACGTTTTTTTCGTTCCAGATCCGAAAAAAAAGGATTAACACCTAATACAGGTATTTCCTCATCGTTTATAACAATTACAAAATCGCCGTCTTTATATTTAACAAGGACATCCGGGATAACATAACGCGGAGGCTCATCGGAAAATTTTCTGCCCGGCATTGGTTCCAGAGTCCGTATAAATCTCCGTATAGCTTCCACATCTTTTTCTGTCCTGTGAATTTTTTTTGCTATTTCCTTGTATTTACCCTTCTCGAGCAGATCGAGGTATTTTTCCACTACCTCATAACTTCCCGGATATGGATTGGGATGATTTTTTATCTGAACCAGTATAGCTTCCTGATAATCCTTCGTACATATACCTATCGGGTCGAAGGTCTGAATTATTTTTATAAGCTTATTTAGCGTTTTGTAATCTTTTTTGGGAACCAGAGTCTCCGGGGGTTCTATATGAAAACCGTTATCATCTAAATTTCTAATAACCAGCAGCCCTATGCCGAATTCCTTCTCCGTGAGAGGTTGCAGACGCAACTGCCAAACAAGGTGCTCATGAAGCGATTCCGGTTTTGAAAGCGCACCTTCCATAAATTTACGTTTTGTATCTTCACCGGATGACGAACGGCGACTTATGTATCCCCTATCGGAGGAATCATCGAAATAATCTACAGGATCTTCGCGATTTTCATTTCTAATATCGTCCAGAGAAACCGTTGTCTTATCTTCTAGAATTTCAAGAGCGGGATTTTTTTCAAGTTCCTCTCTTATTGTCTGCCTTAAATCCTGTACCGGCATTGCCATCATTCTAATTGCCTGGTACAGCTGAGGTGTCATTCTTAATTTTTGTTCCTGCCGAAGGACAGGCCTCTGTGATTGCACTATTATTCCTCACTCATAATCTACTTATAATTTTGGAACACGGAAACCGCTTTTGTCAATGTTTTTTAAATATTTATTTTCAACGACAAATCACATTTCAATTACATGTGAAAAGTTTCGCCTAAGTACACTTCTCTCGCTATTTCACTTTTTAACAGTTCATTCTTATGTCCGCTTACAAGTATTTCACCGAGGTTAATAATATATGAACGATGTGTAATTTCCATAGTATCCCGAACGTTATGATCTGTGATCAATACACCTATTCCCTTCCTGGAGAGTTCGCTTACTATTTTTTTTATTTCATAAACTGCAATAGGATCAATTCCGGCAAATGGTTCATCAAGGAGCAGGAATTTCGGCTCAATTGCCAGAGCACGAGCAATTTCGGTTCTTCTCCGCTCGCCTCCGGAAAGGGTAAAGGCTTTCTGCTTTCTCAAATGGCGTATACCCAGCTCATCTAAAAGAAAATCGAGCTTAAAAGCCTTTTCCTTTCCTGTTAAATCGTTTCTTGTTTCAATAACAGCCCATATGTTTTTTTCTACCGTTAATTTTCTAAAAACCGAAGGCTCCTGAGGCAAATATGAAATTCCTGTACGAGCCCTCTTATACATAGGCAGCCGGGAAATATCTATGCCGTTAAGATACACCCTGCCCTGAGTAGGATGAATAAAACCCACAATAATATAGAAAACAGTTGTTTTCCCGGCCCCGTTAGGTCCGAGAAGGCCTACAATTTCTCCTGTTTTCATGCTGAAACTTACATCGCGCACGGCCTGCTTTTTCCCGAAATTCTTTACAAGACCTTCTACTTTAAGTAAACCGGTGTCATTCATTTTCTGATATTATCTTCCCCTTTATTTCACCTACAAGTTTAATTTTATTACTATCTAGATCAATAAATATTTTGGAAGCCCTATATTCATCTCCCTTATAAAAAACCACAGGCATACCAGAAAGTTCCAGTCTGTTGTCTTTACGTATATAACGTGCAAATTCGGATCTGCATACAAGGTCTTTTTTTAATATTCTTACACCTATCTGGATAATTGTAATTTCATCGTTTTCCCAGTCCTCTAAAAACCCTCCCTTTGCAACAATCTCATTTTTCTTATCTTCCATAACCGCTTTTCCCTGAACACGCACAACCTTTTCCTTACGGTTATAAAACAAATTCTCACTAATAAGATGAATGCCTCTTTTTTCATTTTTAACATCTACATTGCCGCTGCATTGAACAAAGGTAAAATCCTTTCCGTAAAGTTCAACCTTGTCGGCGGAAATTAGATTTTCATCCGATACAATTTGCACATTACCGGTTAGAATAGTCCTTTCCTTGCCTTTCGCCAGTACTGTTTCCAGTTTATCGCCCTTGAATGAAAAACTTTCCGAAAACAGGGATACGGCAAAAATTAGAAAAACTGTACAGACTGCGCTACTTTTCCTTACTGACATACTTTCCCTTAACATCAGAAAAAAACTTTATGCTTTTACGCTTAAAATCCGCCTTAAAACCTTTGCCTTCAATATAGGACCCGTCATCCTTTTTAAGTGTAATAGTTTCTTTCGGATCTCCGACTAAAATTCTTGTTTCGCCTGTCCAGTTTAAGTCTTTAGCTGTTACAGCAGCTTTTTCCCTATAAGAATAAACATATATATTACCGTGTATTTCCGCATTTTCTGATTTATTATTGTATACCGCCTTATCGGCCCTCCCTTCATTTAAAATGTCGCCGTTTTCATCATACTCAATAAAATGGACCTTATACAGTACTGTTTCATTTTTCTTTGTAAAGGTTTCACCTTTCTCTCCTTCGACAAAGGCAAGTTCCTTTCCGTTTCTGACCCTTGTGTATTTAAAATTAATAAGTACTGTTTCCGGCGTATTTTCGGATAGTTCTTCTCCCACTAAAGCCTCGCGGTAGTCAAGACTACATCCGAAGAAAGAGACTATTACTAAGAAACTCAAAAGACTTAAAAAAAGCAGTTTTTTTGTTTTTTTCACTTTAATGAAGCCTCGATAAAACCTGAGAAAAGCGGGTGGGGAGCTGTCGGTTTGGACACAAACTCAGGATGGAACTGAACCCCTATTCCCCATGGATGATCCCTCCACTCTATTGATTCCACAAGATTACTGTCCGGTGTAAATCCGCTTAACACCAGACCTGCTCTTTCAAGTTCTGTATGATACTTATAGGACACCTCATACCGGTGCCTGTGCCTTTCGAATATGTTGTCCTTGCCGTAAAGACGGCGAATTAAAGTGTTTTTTTTAAGAATCGTTTCACTTTTGCCGAGCCGCATGGTGCCGCCGAATGATTTTATATCGGCCTGTTCTTCCAGCAGGCTAATGACAGGGTAGTCTGTTTTTGCGTTAAATTCGGTGCTGTTTGCAGTTTCATATTTTAAAATATTACGTGCATACTCAATTACCATTATCTGCATTCCAAGACATATTCCGAAATATGGGAATTTATTAAGACGTGCAAATTCGCTTGCGCGGATCATCCCTTCTATCCCTCTCTGCCCGAATCCTCCCGGAATTAGAATACCGTCTATCTCTTTAAAAAACCCGCCTACATCACTGCTTTTTTCCAGCTCTTCGGAATCTATCATTATAAGTTCAATCCTTGCCACATTTGCAATTCCACCGTGATACAGCGCTTCATAGATGGATTTATACGAATCGTGAAGCTCTGTGTATTTTCCAACAATTGCAATCCGAACAATTTTCTTTGCCTTAATATACGAGTAAACAAGCTCTTTCCACTTTTTGTTCTTTTTAGGTTTATCAGCTAATCCGAGTTTTTTAATGACAATTCTATCAAGCCCCTGCTCCGAGTATATTATGGGAATTTCATAGATAGTTGTATTTATATTAAAAGCCGAAATAACAGCTTCCACCTCTACATTGGTAAACAGAGATATTTTATGCTTCATGGCATCATCCAGAGGCCTCTCCGCACGGCAAAGGAGAATATCCGGCTGAATCCCGATTTCCCTGAGAGAGCTCACCGAGTGCTGGGTAGGTTTCGTTTTAAGCTCGCCTTCAGATACCGTGGGAACAAGCGTAAGATGTGTAAAAAGCACGTTTTCCTTTCCGAAGTCATGTATAAACTGCCTTGCAGCTTCTAAAAACGGTATGGATTCAATATCACCGACTGTTCCCCCTATTTCAACAATTGTAATATCAACATTGCCCTGTTCACCTACAGCTGTAATCCTGCGTTTTATTTCATCTGTAATATGGGGGATAACCTGCACAGTCCGCCCCAAATACCTGCCCTCTCTCTCTTTTCTAATTACTTCCTGATATATTTGGCCTGTCGTAATTGAATTAGCACGAGAAAGAACGGACTGGGTAAACCGCTCATAATTTCCAAGGTCAAGGTCTGTTTCCGCACCGTCATCGGTAACATATACTTCGCCGTGCTGATAAGGGTTCATAGTCCCTGCATCGACATTTATATACGGATCCACCTTTATCATTCTTACCACAAAACCCCGGCTCTCTAAAAGATTGCCGAGAGATGCTGCGGCCACCCCTTTACCAAGGCTGGAACATACTCCGCCTGTAACAAAAACATACCTGCTCATTAGTGATAATTATTCCTTAATTAAGGTGAATGTGTCAATTAAGCATTACATGTATACACTACATTATAAATCCCGAATAATTGTCACTGTTTAAGAATAGGAATTCATCGTTAACAGCTGTAACGTTTTTATCTGTATCCGTTTCTTTAATGTTAAAGTCGCCTATTTTAAGTATGACACTTTCATCCATATAGATGGGAGCATGAAGCCTTATGGCAAGCGCCAGTCCGTCGCCTGGTTTTGTCTCCATTGTGTAACGTTTAAAACCCTTTTTATATTTAATCCTGGAAAAGAACAGCCCGTCGAATACATCATATATTTCAAGACATTTCATGTGCATTTTATGCTTTTTGAACATTAAAGCGATAAGATCGTGAGCAACCGGCCTAATAGGCTTAATACCTTTAAGCTCCAGAATAATAGCCCCTGTCTCAAAGGGACCTGCAAAAAGAGGAATAGTTTTATTTGAACACTGCTCTTTAAGCAGGACTACAGGCATTTCCGACACAGTATCAACCATAAAACCTTTTATTACTACTCTAACCATCCATTTTACCCTCTAATTAATTATAACCCATCTACAGAGAAACCAAAGGATTTTAAAAATATTTTTATCAATTTTCCTGTATATTGACCCTTCTGTATTCGTAAAATAAACTTTTATTTTATCAAATAATCTATATAATCTATTTAAGAAAATGGAAAAGTTTTTACAGGATCAGGAATTCGAAAAATTTAAGTCTCTCATTTATAACGAAAGCGGAATACATTTTTCCAATTCCAACCGCACCATACTGGAGAGCCGTTTAAAAGAACGTCTGCGTAAGCTTAAATTAACCGACGTTATGCAGTACTACAGTATGATTCTTAAGGACAGGGAAGAATTAAAGATTCTGCTGGATTCGGTCACGACAAATTTAACCCGTTTTTTCCGCAATACTTTGCATTTTGAAACTCTAGAAAACTATGTTATTCCGGAATTAATTGGCTATAAAAAAAAGAGGGGTATTACTGCATTTAAGGTCTGGAGTGCTGGCTGTTCTACAGGTGAGGAGCCATATTCTATTGCAATGGTGTTAAGGGATAAATTACCGCCGAATTTTCATATTGAAATTATAGGGTCCGATCTAAGTCTGATATCTCTAATGACCGCAAGAGAAGGCTATTATCCTGAGAGCAGAATAGGCGGCGTAAAGAAAAGCTATCTTGAACGTTTTTTTGATAAAAAACGGGATGGCTACCAGATAAAAGATGAAATAAAAAACATGGTTAAATTCGATTATCATAACCTGAAATTCGAAAGCGGGCTTAGCAATATTGATATTGTCTTCTGCAGAAATGTAATTATCTATTTTGACAAGGCCGCACAGAAAGCGGTAATAAACCGGTTCTGGGATGTAATGACAGCACACTCTTACCTCTTTATAGGCCATTCCGAATCTCTTTTCGGAATGAATACAAAATTTGAATTTGTAAAAACGGATTGGGCTACCATATACAGAAAGTTTGAGTAAAAGGAGCATGAGAATGTTTAGAGAGCCTCTATCGATTTTAATTGTAGATGACTCAGCACTAATGAGAAACCTTATAAGCAGGATATTCGAGGATGTTCCTGATATAAATGTCGCCGGTACTGCTATAAACGGCAAATTTGCGCTTCAGAAAATCGACCATCTTAATCCAGATGTTATTATTCTGGACCTTGAAATGCCGGAAATGAACGGTATTGAATTCTTAAAAGAGAGAAGAAAAAGAGGAATAAAAGTTCCCGTTATCATTCTCTCCTCTCAGGCAGTCAAAGGAGCCAGAATAACAATAGAGGCCCTAGAACTGGGAGCTTCTGACTTTGTGCTGAAACCCTCGGGCTCTGTATCGCATGATATCTATAAAACAAAAGAAGAACTTGTGGAACTTGTACGTTTCTTCGGAGGAAAGTACAGAAAAAGCAAATTCCCGGCTCCTGAAAAAGAAGCGGTTGCCTATGAAAAACATGAAATACGGCAGCCTGCCGGCAAAACCAGAATAGACATTATAGCAGTCGGAATATCCACCGGCGGCCCGAACGCTCTCCGCCATGTACTTCCCCGCCTTTCTCCCCAACTGCCAGTGCCGGTTTTAATTGTACAGCACATGCCTCCCGGTTTTACACGTGAATTTGCAGAGAATCTAAACAAAATCTGCCCCCTTAAGGTTAAGGAAGCAGAAGAAGGTGACTCTATTGTTAAAGGCAGCGTTTTTATTGCACCCGGAGACTACCACATGGAAGTAACTTCCGGGTCTACAGAAAATCATATTCATCTTTCCGATGCACCTCCTGTAAACGGGCACAGGCCCTCTGCCGATGTACTCTTTACATCCGTAGCAAAGACATATGCAAGCCATACCCTTGCAATTATAATGACCGGAATGGGCAAAGACGGGGCGCGTGAAATTGGCAGAATTTACAGCATGGGAGGAGTTACTTTCGCACAGGACGAAGAATCCAGTGTTGTTTTCGGTATGCCAAAAGCAGCAATCGAAAACGGTACTATAAGCAGAATTGTCCCTTTAGACAGGATGGCTGCTTCTATTAATGAAGCCGTTATGGCCTGACTGCTCTAAAAGGCATTCACTAAAATCTATCGTTCGTTCTTGGCAACAAGCTCCGCATAGAATTCATTTGGTATTGGTCTTGTAAGGATCTTTGTTACCACCGGTAAATCCTCATCTTTTCTTAATTTACCGTACAGAAGGTTTACAATAAAACCGAAAACAATGCCCCCGAAACCCATAAATACCTGTACCGGTTCACTCTTAGTTTTAATTACATAAACTGCTAAAATATAAAAGAGAAAAAACAGAATTATTGGCACGATAAATACCATAAAACTTGCAAAAATCGATTTCCTCGTAGATATATAAACCTCTACAATATCGCCTTTCGCAATACGCAGATTTTTTGAATATTTAGCTTTAAGACGCTGTCCGTCCTCACTGTGTTCACATGCCTTGCAGGAAGCACAGTACGGATTTTCCGAACATAAAATAGTGGCTATGCCGTCTTTTATTGAATCGATTACGCCTTTCTCAACCATTTTTGCCCTCCCTGTATGGAATTCTTAACCTTGTAATGGCAGAAGCTCTGCCCTGTTCATTTAATTTTAATACTACACCCTGCAGCTCTATATCTCCCCATGTATCCTTAGAATATTCATGAACCTGAGTCATAAGTTTTCTAATCTCTATTTCAGAATCCAAACCGCCTACAGAATTCATGCTTCCTGTCCGTCCTGCATCTGTTATTACGGCAGTCCCCCCGGACATAACTCTTTCGTCTGCAGTGAGAGCTCTTGTATGGGTTCCTATAACTGCAGATACCTTTCCATCCAGAAAATAAAAGAGTGTACTTTTTTCCGCTGTTGTCGCGGCATGAAAATCAATAATTATATAGTTGGTCTGTTTTGAAATGTGATCTATTAAATCCGGCAGAATAAGCATTGGATTCTCAAGGTGAACGCGTTTAAAGCCGGAGACACCGAGAACATTGATAACTGCTATTTTCCTTTTATCATATTCATAAATTTTCCATCCGTAACCAGGGTCTTCACGGGGATAGTTCACAGGACGAAGAATATACGGCGATTTTTTAATATGTGAAACCATATCTTTTTTATAGTATATTCTCTCTCCGGATGTTATAACATCTATTCCAAGCTTATGGAGATATACAGAATGATTCTTTCCAAGCCCGAACCCACCTGTGGCACCTTCGCCGTTTGCTATTACAAAATTAACGCCGTATTCTTTTTTAAGGTCAGGAAGCATATTTTTTACGCAGAAAACTCCCGCTTTACCAACAATCTCCCCTATAAACAGAACGTTAATATCACTCAAATTTACAACTCCTTACAGTTTCTATATTAAATATAACAAACCAAGTCATAATTACAAGACCAAAGCTGGAAATTTCTAAGTACTATTACGTACATATAGTATTTTATCTGCATACCGTGCAGAGCCCATAAGCAAAACCAGCGCCAAAACAGAAGCAAAAACTCCTCCGGCTAAATAGCTTAAACCAAGCAGATTATAAAGCCTGTAATAAGCTATTAGGATGGAGAGAACCAAATTTACTCCAAAGAAAACAGCACTTGCATAGAAAGCATATACGTAAAGCTCAAGGTAGAACAGATAAATGAGAAGGGTAAGCAGCATAAAATGAAAGAAAACCCCGCCTAAAACTATCTGCAGTGTAGGAACATCCAATGTGCCATTGAATAAAAGCCTAGATATATTTGCAGAAAGGAGTATAAAAACAGCCGTTAAAATTCCCTGGAAAAACCCCTGTTCCCTTAACCCGGTCTTAATGGAATTAAGCATGGCATACTTTTTCTGCTGAATATGCCTGTACATACTATTATGGAGTCCTTGCAGAAATTCCTTAAGATGCAGGTAAAAATCTATTTCAGTTACGATAATATAGTAAATCATTCCGGGAATTATCGTTAAATTTGCCAAATAAACCGGTATATCATACCTGTCGAATAGTCTAAAAAAGGTCCCCTGAATTCCAGTCCCAAGCATAGAACGGAAAACTATTTTATCCACCCACATACCCCAGTAGTATAAAATCCCTGATAAAAGAAGATATTTAAAACGACCAGTATAGCGAAAAAAATCTGCAAATACCAGCTTGCCCGGTTTGTACTCTTTAAATACAAGAAAGAACAACGAAAATACTATAAACGTCTGTCCCAGCGCATAGCCTAAAAGTGCACCCCCGGTCATAAAGCTGTGCCCTAAAACTTTAACTGCAACAAAAGATATCGCCATTCCTGTCACGTAGAGTATAAAAATTGCCATAAAACGTTTTAGCAGAGAGATAAAGATCATTAAAAGCCAGGTTATATTAATTACAATAAAAAGAACCACTGCAGATATCTTGTAGAGGAGATTATAGGGCATGTAACTAATGTGGAGAGAAATCACAGATAAAGTACCGATTACACCTGCGACTAATGTTACTATTAATGAAAATGCTATTAGCGCGGACCCCGCTTCTCTGTTTTTGTCCTCGTATATAAGGTCTGCAATATAGCGTGTAAAAATATAGTGGGTTCCGCCAAAGAAAATAAGTGAAAATGCATAGCTGTAAACTATTGCAGCGGTAAACAATTTATAAAACTGAGCCAGCTCGGACTCCGCAAACTTGCCTATAAAGAAAATGCCGAGAATAGTCAGTATCCACGGTCCTGCAACAACCATACTACCAGCGAGAATTACTTTAAAAAAGGAACCAATGCCACCCTGTTTAAGGACCTTCTGCAGCTCAAATCCTATACCTGCCATTTTTCCCCTTCTGCCAGACTCTTATAGATATTATAATAGGTTTTGTAAACCTTACGCCTGTCATAAAATTTAAGTACCTTTTCACGGTTTCTTACAACAATATTTTTCATTATTTCCGGATTTTTATATATATATTCAACCCCCTCTGCCAGCTTCTCCGCATCTTTGGAAGGGGCAAGAAATCGCTCATCATAATCCAACAGTTCCGGTACATTACCAACCTTCGTAGCGACAGCAGGTACTCCGGAACAGAATCCCTCAAGGAGCACAAGAGGCTGAGCTTCTCTTATACTTGTTAATAGAAGCACATCAAGAAAAGAGTAGTACTTGTGCACATCCTGTCTGCCCGTAAAGTGGAATTTATCGTTTAGATGGAAACTGTTCACAAGCAGTTTGCAGTCTTCATAATAGGCGGGGTCCTCATCTGTCGGCCCAATACAGTAAAACTGCACTTCCGGAATTGCCCCGGATACAATTTTTGCCATGGCAATAAAGGTTTTTATATCCTTTATGGGCACAACCCGTCCTACCAGTCCAATATGGAACCCCTTTTTCTTTTCCCTTTTAACAGACAGAAATCTTTCAACATCTATACCATTTGGTATTACAAGTGTCTTACTATCCTCTGCACCCAGTTCAATCTGCATTCTCCTGTTGTATTCAAAAAGGCTTATAATAAGATCCGCATATTTATAACTAAGCCTGCTTAGGGAAGAATATATTTTTATCCACATATCCC
>QNBI01000003.1 GCA_003641675.1 Spirochaetota bacterium
AATAAAAATATGCCCGCCGGGAAAAGGCTAATAAAGATTTACAGAGAAATAAAAAAAATAATTGCACAATACCTTCCCGACGAAGCGGCAATAGAAACGTTGTATTTTACAAAAAATTCAAAATCGGCTATGCCGGTTGCTCAGGCGAGAGGGGTTATTATCTTTACCCTAGCAGAAGGAGAGGTGGACTATTATGAGTATTCACCCCTGCAGATAAAACTTGCAGTTGTCGGCAACGGGAAAGCGGAAAAAAGACAGGTTCAGGAAATGGTAAAGCTAATCTGCAAACTGCCGGAAATTCCGGAACCAGATCATGCTTCCGACGCTCTTGCCATAGCAATATGCCATGCCAATTATTCCTTTAGGAATAAGCAGAACAAACAATCAAACAGTCAAAGCTGGAATATAAAGCAAAAATAATATTAATGGGAGGCATTTTTGTTTAACAGTATTTCAGGGATAGTTACAGGCAAAACTAAAGAGAAAATCTTTCTACAGACAAATGGTATAGAATGGGATATACTTACAACAGAAAAGTCGCTAAACAAGTTACCGGAAACAGGTGAAAAGGCAAAAGTTTTTACGTATCTGCACCACAGGGAAGATCAGCTAAAACTGTTCGGATTTTCTACCTCCGGAGAGAGAGATCTGTTTTTTGATTTAATTAAGGTAGAGGGTCTAGGGCCAAAACTTGCAGTTAAAATACTTTCCAGGATAGAGGTGGAAGCCTTTATAGAGGCACTGGATACAGACGATATTGAAACACTTTCATCTATACCCGGACTTGGAAAGAAAACAGCACAGAAAATAATATTAAAGTTAAAGGGGAAATTGCATATTACAGTACAACCATGGCAGGCTGCAGAAGAAGATATTGTAAAAGCTTTAACAGGTATGGGATTTGATAAAAAAATCTCAAGAAATGCCGTAAAAAGAGCCCTAAAAGGAATTAAAGCAAATACCCTAAACAAAGACGAACTTGAAAAAGAGCTTTTTACACGAGCTATAGCAATAGCCGGAGGCAAGGAAATTTAAATTTCGATGAGTGATAAAGCAAAAGAAGAGGATAAAAGAATAAACAGCCCTGTTTACAATGATTCGGAGGATGTGGAAGAAACAACACTTCGGCCCAAATATTTAAAGGAATTTGTAGGTCAGGATAAGCTAAAGGAAAACTTAAGTGTTTTCATAACAGCATCCAAACAGAGAAACGAGAGTCTTGACCATGTTTTTTTTAGCGGGCCTCCAGGTTTGGGGAAAACAACACTTGCAGGGATTATCGCCAATGAAATGGGGGTCCAGTTTCGAGCAACCTCTGCGCCGGCTCTTGAAAAGCCCGGCGATCTTGCAGCAATTCTCACCTCCATAGGTGAAAAGAATATCTTTTTTATTGATGAAATACACAGATTAAAAGCTGTTGTAGAGGAAATGCTCTATTCTGCTATGGAAGATTTTGAAATTGATGTAGTAATAGGGCAGGGGCCAGGCGCCAGATCCATTAAAATACCTATTGCCCCTTTCACTCTTGTTGGAGCGACCACAAAAGCAGGTCTTGTTTCCAGCCCTCTCTACTCGCGTTTTGGCATAACTGCAAGATTAAATTTCTATACATTAAAAGATATAAAAAGAATTATATACCGTTCTGCAAAAATATTAAATGTTAGTATAGATGAAAAGTCGGCCTCTCTTATTGCTAAGTGTTCACGTGGAACCCCGCGTGTAGCAAATCGTCTTTTACGAAGAATGAGGGATTTCGCCCAGGTCTGGGGAAACGGAGAAATAAATACAGCTATTGTTTCACGGGGCCTAAAATCACTTGAAATTGACAAGGCAGGCCTGGACAGACTGGACCGCGATATTCTTAAAACGATAATTCAAAAATATAATGGTGGACCGGTAGGCTCTGAAACCCTTGCTATTTCTATCGGAGAAGCGGTGGATACTCTGGAAGATGTGTATGAGCCGTATTTAATACAGATAGGTTACTTAAAAAGAACACCCCGTGGGAGAATGGCGACAGAACATGCCTACAATCATCTTGGGATGGATATCCTTAAAGACAGAGAACAGGGGTCGCTTTTTTAACTATCTCTATTTTTTATCTATTAAAACATCCGGAAACGAATAAATGAAAACAAGTGAATTTAATTTTAATCTGCCAAAGGAATTAATAGCACAAGAACCTGCCGAAAAAAGAGGCACTTCCCGCCTTATGATACTTAAAAGGGAAAATGGTGAAATTGTCCATTCCTCCATTCCAGAACTACCCAAATGGATAAAACCGGAAAGCCTTATAGTCTTTAATAATACAAGAGTACGAAAAGCAAGGATTTTCGGAAATACAATTAACAATAACTTCCCGCAGATCATGCATACAGATGGACAGACGGATATAAAAAATGGTGGAAAGGTTGAGTTTATTCTTCTTGAAAGAAAAAGTCTTTATACATGGAGATCGATAACCAGTAAGAGTAAAAAGCAGAAAATTGGGAAAAAATACATTTTTCCGGGCGGCGTAATCGGGGAAATTACTGCTATTGAGAATAAAACTGAAAAAATCGTACACTTTAATAGACCTATAGATGACAAATATCTTAATATTTACGGACATATGCCACTGCCACCTTATATTAAAAGACCGGATAATAAAGAGGATGAAAAAAGATACCAGACAGTATATTCCAAATACTACGGTTCATCCGCAGCTCCAACTGCAGGTCTTCATTTTACATGGAATATTATAGATAAGTTAAAAAAAAAGGGTTCAGAAATCGCCTATATAGACCTCTCCGTTGGGCTTGGTACATTTACTCCCATTAGAAGCGAAAATATAAAAGATCACCATATGCACAATGAA
Organism: Spirochaetota bacterium; assembly: GCA_003641675.1. Taxonomy (GTDB): domain Bacteria; phylum Spirochaetota; class Spirochaetia; order SZUA-6; family SZUA-6; genus SZUA-6. The sequence continues at coordinate 2,858 of QNBI01000003.1, forward strand.
AGATATAATATTCCTTTAGAAACAGCAAAAAAGGTGAACAGCGCAATTAAAGAAAACAGAGATATTATCGCTGTCGGAACTACCGTTGTCCGGGCTTTGGAATCCGCCTGGGTTAAAGATAAAATTATACCGGGGAGAAATGAAACTGATATATTTATATATCCCGGATACAGATTTAATGTTGTTAATAAACTTTTTACAAATTTTCATACCCCGGAATCATCTTTAATTGTTCTTGTGAGCGCCTTTGCGGGAATAGATAATATTCGTCTTGCATACCGAACTGCTATCGAAAAAGAATACCGTTTTTTTTCATATGGCGATGCGATGTTTATTCTTTAACGACGCTTAGATGTATATTCTAGATATTTAATATGTGTTCTTATCCATCTTTTTAAAGTCTTCCCTTACACGTTCCAGCCTGGCAAGATGTTCACCTATGATATCGTTATAATCCAGAAGCCCCGTTTCTATTCTGTAATTCTCATCTTCCCAGTTCTGTACTTCCGGCAGGTTTATATATCGCATGTCCCAGGCCTTATCTGCCCATTCTAAAACCTCTTTCCAGTAATCCAAAGCTACAAGGTATGCTTTTTCTGCTTTTTTTAGACTATCAAGATTTGCATATTTCCAGGGGTAATTGTAGAAATAGGCATTCATCTTATCGTACTTACTGCCGAGGGTAAGATATTGCTCTATAAGTTTAAGATTTAAATGCATTTTAAACAAATAACGATAGCGTTCCCATTGGCTTTTATCGGATATCTTTGCAAGTGCATACAGAGGATTTGCAAAATCCGACTTTAGTGCTTGTTCAAGGTAGAAGATATTTTCCATAGAATCATCCGGGTACTGGTAAAAATGCAGATGGTACAGTTTATAGTACTGTTCCGCATATAGAATTCTCCAGGAGAATAAAAACGAAATAGGAATTAAAGAAAAAAGTATAATAAGCAGTAGTATACGCTTCACTATAATAGTATCGGCTTTTAATTTTTATCTTTAAAATCGTATGCCAAGAAGATATTCTATCCTTATATTAAACTTCTGTATTAATTTAAACCTGTCTGTTTTTTAATCTGTCTTTTAATCTATCTTTTAAAATGATATCCATTATAGAGTTGTGAATAGCTTTTATAGGCCGATCTCCCTTTACTGTTATTATTTTCATTCTGCTCATAGAAAAAAGCTTAAAAATATTTGCATAGTTTTTACGGACTTTTTCCTGAAATACTTTAATATCAAAAAGCTCATTTCCCGGCCGTTTATTAATCCGCTCTTGAGAAATCATAACAGGCGTATCTATGTAGATTAAATACTCCGGAAGAGGGAAACGGGAATTTAAAGAAAAAACAAAATTAAAACCGCAATCAACAGACTGATACGCAAGGCTGGAAAAAAGATACCTGTCGCAAATTACAAGCTCTTTTTTATCTAGATGATCTATAATTCCGTAGTCCTTTCTATATATATGTTCATTTCTGTCCGCTGCGAAAAGAAAAGCAATGGTATCCCGGTTTGCTTTTGTCTTTTTATGGAGTATATTTCTTATAAGACTTCCAATCTCAAAATCTGTAGGCTCAAAGGTGCAAAGATGTGGGATGTTACGTACTGAAAGCTCCTTATCGAGAAGCTTAAGCTGAGTTGTTGTACCGGCGCCATCGAGACCTTCAATTACAAAGAAGTTTTTAAGAATCTCCCTGTCTATATTAATATTAGAATATTCTGTATTCTCATTAAACATATTATCAAGCTCATTATTAAACTCTTCGCTTGCCATATTATATTTTAAACCTCATTTATTTTAAACTATATTTTAAATGACTCCGGTAATTTTCCGAGTTCTACGCTGATATTCCATAGTTTTTTACATTCCTCTTTGTCATTAGAAATAGGATTAAATTTACCAAGTTTTCTTTTTTTTATACAGGCACCTGTAATGTTTTTTAAACGCCTATCTACGAGTGTACTTACTATATTCTCCGCTGCTTTCTCCGGTGTAATCGCAATAGTGTATTTTAAGAGACGATAAAGCAAAGATTGTAGGCGAAAGGTATCCTGTGCTATATTTGTCTTTACAATTCCAGGGTGTACTGCATTAACGTAAATACTGCTCTCCTTTAACATTTCCGATAACTGACGCGTAAACATCACAAGGGCCAACTTAGATTGTGAATATGCACGTAAACCAAAATAGTGTTTCTCCCCATTAAGATCATCATAAAAAATCTTTCCATGTTCCTGTTCTATAGAGGCTATATTAATAATGTGTGCATTTTTACTGTTCTTTAAAGAAGGCAAAAGAAGATTTGTCAGAATAAATGCACACAGATAGTTTAGAACAAAGGTAAGTTCGTATCCGTCCCTTGTTATATTTCTCTTTGTAAAAAAACCGCCTACATTATTTATTAGTATATCCAGATGATTATATTTCTCTTTAAATTGCAAAGCGCAGTTTTTAATGTCTTCTATTGAGGATAAATCGGCCTTGATGAACTCCAAGGAATTTTCAACCTGTTTTTGGGAAAGGCTGTCTTTTACCTTTTGTTTTGCCGTTTTTGTTACTTCCTCTAACAGGCTCTTAAATTTATCCGGGTTCCTCGCTGCAATCACTACATGCACTCCGTAATCTATAAGCAGCCTTACAGTTGCAGCCCCTATTCCGCCGGTAGCCCCTGTTATAAGTGCGGTTTTACCTCTTAGAGGATTTCTGTTATTCATCTTTTCGATATTGACTTATAATGAAATTTAAAATCAGGGAGCTCTTCCATAAGTCCTTTTATTACCGCCTCTACCTGTTCTTCGGATTTTGTTCTCGGATCCCGGATAAGGAATTCTTTAAGAATTCCTAAATCTCTTTTTATAAATGCATTAATGGCCCATTCCATCCTTAACCATCTCGGAAAGAGGTACATGAATACCAATTTTTCCGGTAATGAAGGTTCTATCTTTTCAGGATGTATTCCTTTTGAATCTACAACAACGGGAATTTCAATAAACACATTCTCAGGAATATAAGGAACAGCATTATTTTTATTTGGAATATTCAATATTAGACGCGTTTTTTTATTTTCCAGAACTGCATTTATAAATGGAATATGCTGTTCACCACTCATTATATCCGGAGGAAATTGTTTTAAGAGGTCAGCATCTTTGCTTTTTGCCAGCTTTTCAGTATCCAGTGTAGTCTGTCGGACTTTATTCTGGTACCAAGCCCAGCCTTCTTTCGAATCCGCACCTCCCCAGGGCTGACCGAACCACTTACGTTTAACCTCTTCGTTGTAATGATATTTCCAGCTTCCGTTCCTTACAGTATCTCCTATCGGAAATCTCCCGTAAAACTTATACATATCAATTGCAACAGGGCTTAACTGGTCATTAAACGGGTCTTTAGGCTTCCAATATTTAGATTTCTCATCTATCCAATTATTAAGTATAGGATAGGCATCTTTTCCATTGTAGCTAAATTTTGTCAGCCATAAGTTGTGATTAAAACCTGCAACCTGCCAATCAAGTTCACCAATATTAAGGCCAAGTTCTTTGCTAATCTCATCTACGCCATGAAAACCATGACAAAATCCAAGTATTTTTGCACCTGTTTCCCTGTATATCAAAGTAGTACCTTCAAAAACAGGGTTTGCAGCCTGTAGTAGCCATGCATTTGAGCTCAATTTTTCTACTTTTCTTGCTACATCCAAAAAAAAGTTCAGCTGCCCGGTGTTTGTTAACGTATGATAATCTGATACCATATTAAACTCTTGAGTATCTATACCTCTGTAATAACCGTTCCTTTCGCCGATCTCTCTGGTTTTTTCCAAATAAGAATGCCCATTCACAAGAGCAGTGTTTACAACAAATGATGCACCTTCTATCGAAGCATCCAAATCCATAGTTTTTTCGAATTTCAAGTCTGCCCCAACGGCTTTTGAGTACCTCACGGCAAGTGCATGAACAGCGTCCAGCCGTTCTTTATCTATATCCATTAAAGAAACAAGACTTCCTGACAACCCTTCCATCCTGCATATATCACCGACAAGACGCAGAGAAAAAATTGCACTTCCTGCGCCTATAATACTTATTTTGACATTTGCCATTCTTATGCTCCTGAGAATAATATTTAAACTGAGGTACTTTATATAAAATAATCCTTTTGGGCAACTCATTCCACACTAAATATTTCGTTTAGGTTGTATAGAATGTAGTTTAATTGAAAACTATTTATTTAATTTAATAGTTAATTTTAATAATTATTGTTTCAGTTTTGGCGACAGGAGCGGTATTTGCTCAGACAGATTTTGAATATGATCAAATTAGCACTTCTTTTCAATAATTTGCAGATGCTGTTGCTTGCTCCAATACTACCCTTTAATGCAGCAATCGGGCTAAATTGGTTATGCCTATAGGGCAACTCATGGCTGTCCCGCCCCACTTCGGTTTTGGAGTTTCTGTAGGTGTCAAAACAATTCCCTTTACTTCCATGAAGACAGTTTTGGATGCATTTTCTATAACACTTCCTCAAGAACTTAGTTTTATTAACGATTATGGATTCGCTTTTCCAGCCTATACTGCAGATTTAAGAATTGGAGGTTTTATCCTGCCCTTTGATGTCGGGCTAAAATTCGGCTATCTGCCGAAGAACCTTGTTAAAGACCTTCCTGTTAACCTCGACTATCTATTCGTAGGAGCCGATCTAAGATATGCGGTACTAAAAGAACACCTTTTTATTCCTGCTGTTTCTGTCGGAGTAGGGTACAGTTATTTAAAAGGCGGAGTAGGTGTACCGGGACTTTTAGGGGTAGATATAACTCTTTCAAGTTTCGAAGTACCAAATACTTCCGGCGATACAGATACTCACAATATAAGCCTAACCGATCCATCTTTGAGTTTTAACTGGCAGACTCAGATTATAGATTTTAAAGCACAGGTAAGTAAAAGTCTGTTAATCATTACCCCGTATGCAGGGCTCGGAGCATCCTACGGCATATCCAATGCAGGAGGCGGATTAACAACAAAACTATTACTCGATGGAACAGAAATTACTGACCAGCAAATTCAAGACATAAATAACGCATTCACTGCAGCAGGCAAAACTCCCCCGGATCTATCTGCGCAGGGGATTATTGTAAGCAAGGATGTTCAGGGTTTTTCCGTACGTGCATACGGCGGACTTTCTCTTAATCTTTTAATATTAAGATTGGACTTCACTGCAATGTACAACTTTAGATTATTCTTTTTTTAATTTATATTAAAAATAAAAAATGCTATAGGAATGCAAATGACAGAAAGAGTCTATCAACAGAACAGCTATAATTATGAAACAGAGGCAAAAATAGTTAAAATTGATAATAATAGAGTTATTCTTGACAGAACAATATTCTATCCGACTTCAGGAGGGCAATCTGCAGATACTGGTAATATAGACAATTATAGAGTAATAGATGTCAAAAACGAAGATAATGAAATTGTTCACATCATCGATAGGCCTTTTAAACTGCCCGAAAATAATGAAGAGTTAGGTAAAGTTCATCTAAAAATAGACTGGGAACACCGTTACGACAACATGCAGCAGCATACAGGTCAGCATCTTCTTTCGGCAGTTCTATTGAAATTGTTGCATGCAGAAACTGTCTCCTCTCATCTTGGAACAAATTATAATACTGTTGATGTATCTGTTCCAATGGAACTTAACGATGAAGCTATAAATAAAATCGAATTGTATGCAAATTCTCTTATATACAACCGAATACCTGTTAAATCATATTTTCCTTCCAGTAATGAGTTAAACAGCCTGATCTTGAGAAGAAAACCCAAGGTTAAAGAAAATATAAGAGTAGTTGAAATAGAGGGTACAGATATTACCCCCTGCGGAGGAACGCATCTGTCCAACACAGTAGAAATAACAATTCTTAAAATTATTAAGGCGGAAAAGTATAAGGGTATGTACAGAATATATTTTTTATGCGGGAGAAAAGCATCTCTCCACTATCTGGAAAACTATCGTACTCTTGTACAAACAGCTGACTTCTTATCAGTGCCTTTGAAAGAGGTTCCTCTTAGAACAAAAAACCTCATGGATAAATCTATAGATCAGTCCAAATTAATAAACTCACTAAAAGGAAAGCTGGCAGAATTTAAAATAGATACAATTTTAAAGAATATGCTAAAAATAAATACTTTTTATTTTTTGTATGATGTTAATAACATTGAAAGCAACAACGATGAAACGCTTTTTCTTGAACAAAAGGATATCCTTAAACATCTTAAAAAATTACCTGCAAAAAGTATCCTTCTTTTTTTAGAAATTAACAGAAAAAAATTACCTGCAAAAATGACTTTATCAATAAAAACATTTCCTTCAAATAGTAATCAAAAAATTAGCGCCCTTTATATTCTTGACAATATTATTTCAAAGTATAATGGAAAAGGTGGCGGGTCAAAAAAATACGCCCGAGGAATAATAACAATAAAAAACGACACTCCAAGCCCGGAAATGATTTTAAAAACCATTGAAAATATTTTAAGAAAGCAATAATTGTATATTATTAGATACATGATGAGATATTATGTAATCTTTATTTTTCTTTTTTTATCCGTATTTACCTTGCAACAACAACTATACTATATTAAATATTAATGATAATATTTTCTCTAACTTAAGTAAGACAATAGGAGTTTTTTATATGCGCTTTTATTCTAAAAGTTCTAAATATTTCAAATTAATCTTTCTCTTATTTGTAATTTTAATCCTTGTCTCATGTATAGGTATAGATACAAATATTTCTTTTAATAAAGACGGTTCCGGCAAATTATCCATACAATATAAAATCTCAAAAATGGTTGTAAATCTTGGAGCTTCCAACGAAGAAGCTCTCATAGTTCCTCTACCTGTTTCCAAAGACGATTTTAAGCGCTCAATCGAAAAAACTAAGGGCCTTGAACTCCTAAGTTTTAAACAGAGTGAAGATGAGGATAACATTTATATAACAGCCGTAATAGGTTTTAATAAAATTGAAAATTTTAAAGAAATGAAAGGCTTTAATTCTATGCCTGCAACTTTGAAAAAACAAGGAGACTTGTTTTTATTTTCCCAGAGAATCGCAACTAAACCAGAACATATACCGGATAAAGACTCCCTTAAAATGATCGATGCTCTTTTTAAAGGATACAAAATATCATTTACAATAAAAGCACCAAAAGAGATACAGTCCCACAATATGGGTAATTTATCACCAGATAAAAGGACATTAACTTACAGTATTCCTGTGGCAGAACTTGTTAGAATTAAAAAAGATACTTATCTAAATCTTTCATGGCAGTAATTATTTGTATATGTTCTGGTATATATTAAGAGGTATTTTTTTAAAAATTTTATTTGACAACATCAATCACTTTACATAATCTTTATAGTGTAAAAAGCAGGAGAAATATAATGGATGTGTTAAAAGAAGTAAAAAAAGCAGAAGAAGAAGCATTAAAAATAGAAAAAGATTATAAAGAAAAAATAGATGCACTTTTATCATCTTTAAATGAAAAAAGCGAAAAGCTAAAAGATGAACTTAAAAAGGATATGAAAAATCAATTACAAGCTTTCCAAGCTGAGTTGGACACTCAATTCGACGAAGAAAAATCCAAAATACTAAAAAACAATGAATTGGAACAAAAAAACATAGAAGAATCTGTTTTAAAAAATAAAGAAAAGGTTATAAACGAACTAATTGAAAAGCTGGTATAAAAGATGTCAATAGCCAAGGTTCTTAAAACAGAAATAATAGTTCAAAAAGAAAGCGAAAATTTGCTTATTGAAAATTTAGAGAAAAGCAAACTAATACATATTGCAGATATACATGATTCTATCGAGGACAAGGAAAACTATAAAGAGGAAACAGAGGAAACAGAAACCTCGGAAGTAGATGAAATTATCTCCGATTCAAAATGGATACTTGATACTTTTAAATACTTTAGCCCGGACAAAAAAGGGCTTCTGGAAGAGTTTTTTGGCGCGGCTCCCTATATAGAGGAGAAAGACTTTTTTAAACTAATACAGTCTTTCGATATTAGAGAATACACCTTAAAACTAAAATCTAAATACAAAGAGTACGAAGATGCAGATGCTGATATAGATAAGAATCACGAGCTCATAGAAACCCTCATTCCGTGGAATAATCTTAAAGAGAATCTTTCCATGTATCAGGAATCTCATTTATTTTCCGTTGTCCCTTCAATATGTAAAAGGGAACAACTCGAAAAAATAATTAATGATATCGATGACAGACAATTAGCAGGCTATACAGACTGGGTTTTGGTATCCGATAAAAAGAAATTAAAATTAGGTTACTTTATTGTGCTTAATGAAAAATATGCAGAAATTGAAAGTATAATTAAGAATTCAGGGAGCCAGATCGCTGCTTTACCGGCATTTAACAAATCCGTGCATGATATCGAAACTGAGTCAAAAGAAATAATTGAAAAAGCTAAAAAGAAAAAAGAGGAAATCGCAGCTTTCTTTGCAGGAGAAGCTGAAAAAAACAAACCAATTATTCGCGCTTTTTATGATGAGTATTCCAACAGAAAAAAGAATATCAATGTAAAAAATAGAATGTTCTACTCCCGCACCGTTGTGGTGATACAGGGGTGGGTTAAGAAAAAAGAAAGTGATAAATTAAAATCGATAGTAACAGATAAATTTCCGGATGCAGTTATTCGTTTTAATAATCCTACAAAAGACGATAATCCCCCTGTAGAACTTGAAAATCCAAAGCTGATTAGACCATATCAGATTCTCCTTGAAATGTTCGGTTTGCCTAACTATTTCGGAATAGACCCTACTTCGATTGTTGCTGTTACTATGACTGTCTTTTTCGGAATGTGTGTAGGTGACGCCGGATACGGTTTATTGCAGATACTTCTAATTTTATGGCTTAAAAGAAAATTTAAGCCGGATTCCGAAACACGTCTTTTTTTAAACCTCTTTCTGCAAATGGGCATTATGGTTGTAATTTTTGGTGTAATAAGCTGGAGTTTTTTTGGTTTTAGTCCTGGATATATTCACGGAGGACCTAAAATAGCAGGTATTCTGCCCTTATTTCTTCCCACAAAAGATATTATGACCGCAATCGGGGTTTCTATTGTATTCGGAGTTATTACTCAGCTTTCCTCCATAGTAGCCGGATTCGTAAACAGCCTAAAAATGAAGAATATACAAGCTGCCATATTTGATTATTTAATGTGGTTTATAATGCTGTTTTCTATAACTGGCTGGGTGCTTACAAAAATAATAAGCGGTACTCCGAAACAGGTCGAAAATATAACACTTCTCTTAATAGCTCTTAGTGCCTTGGGAGTTGTCCTGTTCTCCGGGAGAGATAACAAAAATATCTTTTCTCGTCTTTTTACAGGAATAATCTCTCTATATGGAATTGTCGGTTATTATGGGATTGTAGCTTTTTTCTCCGACGTTCTTTCCTACATGAGATTAGCTATTATAGACCTCACAACTGGATTTATAGCTCTTGTAGCTAACCTTATGGGGGGGCTATTAATGGGAAAAGGTGGTATTCTCTTTACAGCTGCAACAGTTATAGTAGGAATTATAATTGCCGTTTTTTTTCATATATTAAACCTCTTTCTCTCAATGCTCAGCGCCTTTGTTCATTCGCTGAGGTTAAATTATCTTGAATCTTTTAACCGCTACTATCCAGGTGGCGGAAAACCTTTTATACCCTTTAAACGGGAATCACAACATTATCGTTTCGAAAAGTAGGAGGAAAAACAATGACAGTAGGTTTTGCAATAGCGGTATCCGGAGGAGCACTTGCAGCGGGCCTTGCAGCAGCAGGTTCTTCTATTGGAGTAGGACTTGCAGGAGAAATGGCGGGAGGAGTTTTATCCGAAGATCCTGACAAATTCGGCCCCATGCTTATTCTACAGGCTCTGCCTGCAACTCAGTCTATTTACGGATTAATAGTAGCAATACTTGTAATGGTTAAACTACAGATACTCGGCGGTACAAATCCGCTTTTTGATCTCGGACTGGGAAAAGGTATAGCTGTTTTCGGCGCATGTATTCCGGCTATGTTCGGGGAGCTCATTTCTGCAATATGGCAGGGGCGTTCTGCCGTTGCATCTATGGGTCTCGTTGCAAAAAAACCGGATGCTTTTGGTAAAGCGGTTATTCTACCTGCTATGGTAGAAACTTTCGGTCTATTTGCACTTATTGCCACAATACTCATTCTTATGGTTGGTATTCAGTTTTAGTAAAAGTTTATTTAGGAGGAATAATCCGTGGCAACAAACGAAATAATAGAAAAAATACTTTCTAAAGCCCGTGAAAAAGGCGAAGAGGATTTTAAAATTGCACAGCAGAAATACAAAGAACTTCTAAAACAAAAAGAAAGTAAGCTTAAAGCAGAATATACAGAGAAGCTTAAATCTGAAAAAAAGCGAATAGCAGAAAAACATCAACAAAAAATATCCGCACTGCGTTTAAAGGAAAAAAATAAACTCCAGGCGTTAAAAAGATCTCTCTTAAATAAGGTATACGATGAAGCATGGGCCTTAGCAGTTTCGGATAAGTACTATTCCAATTATCTTGAGAAAGAATTAAAAAATAATGCAGAAAAAGAAGATTTTATAATAATTTCTGCAAGAGAGCAGACTTTTTTTGAAAAAAAATATAAAGACCTTTTAACTAAATATAATGTTAAAATTGCTAAAGAAAAGGGTAAATTCAGGGCTGGTTTTATAATTCCCAGAGGGTCTGTGCGCCTTAACTGTACCCTGGATGAAGCTTTTAAAGCTATCATTGAAAAAAATGAGATTGATTTTGCAAAAACGCTTTTAGAAGCATAGAGGAGCTTAAATACAGTATATGCAAGAAATGGGTGAAAGATCAGACTATAACTATGTTTTTGGTGTCTTTAAAAGTAGAGAGAACGAGCTTCTCGACGAGTCACGCATTGAATCATTATTAAAATCTGCGGGATTCGAAGAAGCTGTCCCACAGATACCGGAAAGCCCCTTTGCAGAAGAACTGCGTAAGTTAAAAAATGAAAGCGGTATAGATTCCGGCATAAGCAGGGAGTTCGAGGAAATTAACAGTTTCCTGCAGCTCAACTCACCTTCTGCAGAACTAAAAAATTTAGTATTTATACCTTGGGATTTTTTTAATCTTAAAGTAGCAATTCTTTCAAAAATTAAAGATAAGCATATAGATAATTTATACGGACCCGAGGGTAATGTTTCTATTGAGCAATTAAAAATATCAACAGAAGACATGAATTTTTCAAATCTGCCTCAGAATCTTTACGATGCTCTCCAGCAAGCCTGGATATCTTACTATGAAACAGATAAAAACACACAGGCTTTTGAGTTTACCCTGGACAGGGAGAAAAACCTGCTGTTAACAGAAACAGCACTTTTTACAGGCTCTAAAGATTTGATTGATTTTTTTAAAGCTGTGGAAGAACTAAAATTGGGAGAACTTATAATAAGAGCTAAGGAAGCATCGATAGAATGGAACCTTGTTGCTAAAGGCCTAAAGGAATCATCTTTGGTAGATAATTTCAAAGATATTTATCCAAATCAACCTCAGGAATGGCAGGGTTACATAAGCAGTTTAAGGGACAGTCTGCTAAAACGTATTTTGTATGCTTTTTCGGAAAAACAAAATATCTCTGAGATAATTCTTGTATCCAAACAAGAACTTAACAGTTATCTGGAACGGTGGAAATATTACTCGCCATCCATAGAGTATGCATACTATTTTTTAGCGAGAAAATTTGCTGATCTTTACAATATAAGACTAATTCTGCTTGGGAAACTTACCGGTATATCTATTGAAACTTTAAAAAAGAGGATACTAAATGTCTGTGTATAAAATTGCTATGATTGGAGACAGTTCAACAGTTAACGGTTTTTCTGCAGGCGGTTTTATTGGTTTCCCTGCATACAAAGGTGAGGAAGCTCTTAGCCTCTTAAAAGAATTAAGCTCAAGCAGAGAATACGCAATTATTTTTATTACAGAAACTCTAGCAGAAAATATACTGGATGAAATATCTGAAATACCGACAGGTTCCGTGCCTGCAATTATAATTATTCCTGATCAAAGCGGATCTAAAGGTATCGGATATTTGAAAATAAAAGGTGAAGTTGAAAAGGCAATTGGAATAGATTTGCTTGGTAAAGAATAAAAAAGGAAGATGGGAGTAAAAAATGGCTGGTAAGATTATTAAAGTATCCGGACCACTCGTTGTTGCTAAAGGTCTTGAAAATCCTATGATGTACGAAGTTGTCAAAGTAGGGGAGATAGGGCTTTTCGGTGAGATTATCGGGTTAAAGGAAGATGAAGCATCAATCCAGGTTTATGAACAGACAGAGGGGGTTGGTCCTGGGGAACCTGTTATAAATACGGGTAATCAGCTTTCCGTCGAATTGGGTCCTGGTCTTATTAAACAGATATACGATGGGATTCAGCGTCCTCTTGATGTTATAAGCGGAAAATACGGAGATTTTATTGCGCGCGGAATAGAAGAACCGCCGATCTCCTATGAAAAAAAATGGGATTTCACAGCGATCGCAAAAACCGGTGATTCTCTATCCGGAGGTCAGAGATTGGGATATGTTGACGAAACAGAAATTGTAAGACATTGGATTATGGTTCCTCCTAATCTATCCGGAGAACTCTTGGAAATTTCAAACGGGACTTATACAGTTAAAGACACAATCGGTATTTTAAAAGATTCTTACGGCGAAAAACATGAACTTAAGCTTGCCCATAAATGGCCTGTAAGGCAAGGGCGACCCTTTAAAAGGAAAATCAACCCTACTATACCACTAATAACAGGACAGAGAGTTCTGGATACTTTTTTTCCTCTTGCAAAGGGTGGTTCTGCATGTGTACCCGGTCCTTTCGGCTCCGGTAAAACAGTTGTGCAGCATCAGCTTGCAAAATGGGCAGATGCAGAAATTATAGTATATGTAGGTTGCGGAGAACGTGGAAATGAAATGACAGATGTTCTAATAGAGTTTCCTGAGCTTAAAGATCCCAAAACCGGCAAACCCCTTATGGAGAGAACAATTTTAATTGCAAATACCTCGAACATGCCTGTTGCAGCACGTGAAGCCTCTGTATTTACAGGTATCACCCTTGCAGAGTACTACAGAGATATGGGTTATAATGTTGCGCTAATGGCCGATTCAACATCAAGATGGGCGGAGGCTATGCGTGAAATATCGGGCAGACTGGAAGAAATGCCCGGAGAAGAAGGATATCCAGCATATCTTGCATCCAGAATTGCCGAGTTTTACGAAAGAGCCGGGCGCGTTGTTCCTTACGGTGCGGATGAAGAGGCATCTCTATCCGTAATAGGTGCAGTTTCCCCTCCGGGAGGCGACCTTTCCGATCCGGTTGTACAGGCTACATTAAGAGAAGTCAGGGTATTCTGGGGATTAGACGCAAAACTCGCCTATGCAAGACACTTTCCTGCTGT
>QNBI01000004.1 GCA_003641675.1 Spirochaetota bacterium
CTGTATATTCTTAAAAATGACGATGAATCCCAATTCACAAGAGGTGTAACCTTAACGGGATAGTTCATGGCAATTAAAGATGTGGGATCAAAATTGATAAAGAAAAATTCCTGTTTTACATCCACTCTGTCTATATATCCCGGGTCTTTCATTATTACTTTGGTATCCGGCACTGTTATAGGAGGGGTATTTTTCTCATCCTCGCTGGAACGGTAAAAACCCCTTCCGGATGAATAACCGGAAAGGACAAATCTCCGCAGGAGTATCCGCTGAGAAGGGCCCTCTTTGCGGAAAAGCATAACCAGGTCATCGGAAACTTCAATCTCGCTTTCCAGCTTAATGTAGTTGGAAAAATCGAACCTAAAAAGTGTCGGTTTCATTAATCCGCCGCCTGTCTTTACAGCCCCTTCGCTGTATCTGGCAAAGAGAAAAAAGATTAGTATAAGAAAAAGCGGAACAATAACCCATACATACGAAAGGAGGTTTCTTAGTCTCCCCTCATCTGCAAGAAAGATAATAACAATCTCAAGAATAACAAAAATAACCACACTCAGTGCAAACAGGGAAGGATGCGGATATAAATCTATTCTAAAGTGGGCTTGCCTCCAGAAAACAAGAATCAGCAGAATAGAGTTTACACCTACTTCTGCAAAGGGAAATGTTTTATAGCGCAGGGCTAAAAAATTAAAGAGCCATACCGTTAAGAAGGGCACTAAAGAAGGATAAAAGTCCTTATCAAAATTAAAAAAAAGAAAATCCGATGAGATTCCCGGTGCAATATTCTCACCAATACGGAAAAAAATAAAGGAGACTATTCTCAGCAGAATTGGAACTAATGCTATTATTATTAAGGCAGGCAACAGGCGGAGTTTGGTCTTTTCGAACCAGACTGCCAGAGCTATGGCCAGAATAAAAGCTCCGCTTAAAAAGTCTATGTCCACAATGTCGCTCACCTGCAGAAATACATTAAAGAGTAGATAGTAGAGGACTGTATTTCTTAATAGAAACAGCGCTGTTTTCCTGCCGCTTTTAAATTTTATAGGCATTTACTCTTCCCTTTTTAAACCTGCTTCCCCTGTTGGAATCTTTATCTGCCCCTCTAAATGTTCCTCTAAACTTACCATACTTAGACAGTTCTGCATTCAGAACCTCTTTAAAAGCTTTCTCTGCTTGCTTAAGGTTATAATTAGCTCTTCCGTACTTAGTACGACCTTTACTTCCCGTCCTAAAAATAAAATCCTTAAAACCTCTCTTTTCAAGTTTATTAAAGATAAGAGTCTTAAAATAAATAGTCGCTGCCCAGCCCCTGTTAACAGAGGATTTTACATAGTATTCCAGCGAGGGAGAGCCGGGTGATGAAAAAATTATCACATGCATTTTTTTCCGTACCGGAAAATTTGCCTTTTCCGGATTCCTCTGCCAGGTTACTCCTGAGAGCATTCTAAGCAAATACTCACTCTTTTCCGGGTTAACCGGAACAGCCTGCTCTGCACCATGAAAGAGGAACAGAACTTCGGATCCTCCAGAGATTAACTCCATAATGTTAAGTCCGCACTCTTCCACTATGGCATCGAGATAATCCGCCCTTAGCTTCTCGGGGATACCTGCATTTAAACCGGAGTCGAGAATAAATAGAATCTCGGACAAAGGTGGAGGAGTTTCCTCCCCTACTCTTAAAAATAATTCACCTGTATGCGCAAAGATCTTCCAGTTAAGTTTCCTTACATCGTCCCCGGGAAAATACTTCCTGACTTCAAGAAGCTCGTCGCTCCGTCTCTTACGAACGGAGTATCTGCTGCTCTCACCCCCTTCCTCCGAATAATCAGGCATCTCTCTATGCCCGGCAAGAAACGGATATACTACAACAGCTTCCGAAAATTCAAGGTTAATTACAGATTCTGTAAATTTTAGAATATCTCTACATACTACAGATACTACCCTGCTCTTATATATGCCTCTGTATTCCCCTTTCTTCGTTATAAAAGTTTCGTTAATTCCCCTTTTTAGTTCTGCATTAAACACAAGCGGAGCTCTGCCCGGGAAATGCATTCTGCATAAAAAATTAATCATAAAACCCGGCAGTATAACTCGGGGAAGCTCTATCCGCAGGCGAAGGCTTATATTCTCACCGGGGAATACTCCCCTGTAAGGCACACTGATATTTACACTCTCCGGCGTATTAAACAGAAAACGGCTTAAAATGTGCTTTACAATATGGTTTCCTATAAAGGAATACAAAGATATAAGGAAAAAAGCGCATCCCCATAAAAGAGAGGCAAGGTCCATTCTTATATAACCCAGCACAGTTATTAGTACGGAGAGGAGGAAAAAGGCAAGGCCTCTTACGGTAAATGGGAAAATCCTTCCAATGCGAATTCTAATATTTAATTCTGGAGATTTCTGCAACCGCTATCTCCCTTATTAAACTTCGCGGTTCAATCTTAATATCTTTAAGCCTTAACCTGTGACTCATGACAAGAGGGGCAAGATCCACAATATCCTGATCTATTACATAACCTCTTCCCTTTATAAGCGCATAGGCCTTTGCAGCCTTAACAAGCATGAGGCTCCCGCGCGGCGATACGCCGAGTTCTATTCCCCTGTGCTTACGGGTGGAAACGGCAATATTTACAGAGGCTTTAATAAGCCTCTCATCGCAGAACACCTTTTCCGCAGCAGTTTTACGTGCCTTTAATATTTCTTCTTTGGAACAGACAGTGTTAATTTTCGGAAGAACAGAATATGAAGGGTTATCCTTAACTATTTCGTACTCCGAAAGCGTATCCGGATAGCCTATCTCTATACGCATAAGGAACCTGTCCAGCTGAGCCAGAGGAAGCGGATAGGTGCCTTCCGTCTCTACAGGATTCTGTGTTGCAATTACATAAAAAAGAGAATCCATCGGATAGGTCTTATTTCCCACAGTTACCTGATTTTCCGCCATTACTTCTAAAAGCGCAGACTGTACCTTCGGAGTCGTTCTGTTTATCTCATCCGCCAGAACAATATTAGCAAAAACAGGCCCCTTTAAAAATGTGAATTTTCTATTCTCCGGATTAAAAATATCCACTCCGGTAATATCATAGGGAAGTAAATCCGGAGTAAACTGAATCCTCTTAAAGAGGACCGTTGTTTTTCCTCTTTCGTTTCTAGATATGGAGCGCGCCATGGTTTTAGCGATAGTTGTTTTTCCCAATCCCGGCACATCATCTATAAGTATATGGCCTCCGGCAAAGAGCGTCGCTACGAGGTACTCTAAGACTTCCTGTTTCCCTCTAATTACCCTTTCCAGATTTTTTATAAGTTGCACAGAGACTCTATAGGATTTTTTAAGTTCGTCGCTTAATTTTATCTGATCTTCCCTAATTAAAACTGCTGCCATAACTTTACAAATTCTATCAGCTTACGGAGGAAGTTTCAATTAGAGGAATCGTTAAGGTAAGGATAATAGTTAAGAAGTGTCGCCTTCAGCCTGGCGGTGAGCAGAGAGAGACGGTCTAAGTTAAAAGGGAAGGTGTATGCTACGAGTCTTCTTAAGATATACTGTGTTTTATCCTTAAGCATATCCCTCGGGAAAAAACCTGACACCATCAGCCTGTCTTTAATAAATGGGACAAGATAACGGCGTACATGCACAATAAAAGATTCAAGCTCCTCCACTCCGTTGTATATTAAAGATATATCTTCCGGATAAACCCTGGTGAGAGAAACCATTTCGCGTATTTCACGAATGGTCTTTGCATCTATTGGAAGATCATCTATAAGTATGGCAAACCATGTCCGGTCAAAATGATCCTCGAAGACTTCGCGTATTTCACCTATCTGTTCCTCTATTATTCTTTCCCTGAAAGAAGACATTTTGAGTTTCTCTATTGTGTTCATCATTTTATCCGTATAAAACATTTTAAAACCAAACAGTTCTAATGGTAATTTCGGCAGTTTATTAATATAATCTTATACAATTAGTTTTTTTACTGGAATTTATACTCCCTGCAGGATTATAGTTTAGCGTAGTAAAAAGCATGAAAACAGACGAAGCAAGTATCAGCCTATATTCTAAAACCAGATACCGCCAGATACGAAGGGTTACTTTAATCGGCTCCGGATTAAACTTAATCTTAAGCGTCCTTAAAATCGGGGGAGGAATCCTGGGAAAAAGCCGGGCCTTAATTGCCGACGGCTTCCATTCGCTGTCGGATTTTTCTACAGATATAGCTGTTATTATAGGCACATCCCTAGCAAGCAAACCGAAGGATAAAACTCACGACTACGGTCATGGAAAATACGAAACGCTCTCCACGTTTTTAATCGGCATTCTTTTAGGCATAGTAGGCTTTTTTATTGCAAAAAACGGAATACATATTATTATCCGGGCAGCAAACGGCGAGGTTCTCCAAAAACCTGATATTATAACAGTCATTATTGCGGTTTTTTCTATAGTGTCAAAAGAACTCCTCTACAGGTACACCATAAAAAAGGGGATACTTTTAAACAGTTCCGCACTCAAAGCAAATGCAGTCCACCACAGAACGGATGCCTTCTCCTCAGTAGGTACTACCCTGGGAATTACCGGAGCAATAGTTTTAGGCAGAAAATGGATAATTCTTGACCCTATTGCCGCCGTGGCAGTGGGCAGTTTAATAGTTTTTGCAGCCCTTCGTATAATAATTAAGGCTGTAAATGAGTTAATGGAATCATCTCTTTCCGATGAAAGCGAAGAGGAAATTATAGGGATAATAGGAAAAGTACCGGGCGTTCATGTACCGCACAACTTGAAAACAAGAAGAATCGGAAACGTTATAGCAATAGATGTGCACATTCGGATAGACCAGAATTTGACAATTAAACAAGGCCACGAAATAGCTACCAATGCAGAGGTCGCGATTAAAGACAGATTCGGCTTGGACACTATTGTAAATGTGCACATGGAGCCGTACAGCGGGAAACCTACAGCAGCTAATTAATCAATTAACTTAAGGGCCGTAAGGTTTAAACTTGCTGTTATCACTTATAAGATAACCTTTACGTAGAAACTATTCCATAAATACAAGCTTTCCGAAATATTCCGGCCTGTGAAAATCGGGCACCTCTGCCTTAATCTTGTTCCAGGCTGCATAGTGAGGAATGCTCAGCTTATCACCGCACTTATACAAATTGGCTCTAAAAGAGTTAGCCTTTGCCCTGGGGAAATTATACAACTCGCCTAAATCTTTAAGGGATTCCTCAAAAAATAAAAAAGGGATGTAAATAGAGAGTTTCCACATATATGGGCCCTTTTTTTCTTTAAAAGGCTCTCTGCCCAGAGAAGAAAACCGTTTTATCTGCTCTATATTCTTCGAGGCTATCCACTTTCTGTCCTGTCGGGATGTTCCGAAACCGACAAGAGCAGTTCCTATGCAGTTAAACTCAAAATTGTAGTAACTGTTTCTACCTGCAGATAAAAAGAACTCCACACAGCTGTCCTCATAAACAGGATCATTTGTCTTGCTGTATACAGCTCTTATATATTCTTCTCTAACATTGTACTGCAGCAGCAGCCCTTTTTCTGTCCGGGCAATTTTAAAGGTTACTTGCGGCCGATAGGAATAGTCCTTCCACGGTATCTCATCTATGGAATAGACTTCTGTGATGCGTTCAAGGGCGCCGGAAACAGACTTCTCTGAGATGGGTTTTTCAATATTTGTAAAACGCACTTTTGCAGTCTTCATTTATTAACCTGCTCCAACCTTACACTTTTGTAAGCCGCGAGAGTATATGTTTAAGTTCATCCACAGGCTCCTTTTCCCTGTTTAATATTTTGAATATGCCGTTTACAATAGGCAGTTCTAATTTATACTGGGCTGATAATTTGCGGGCACAGCGTGCTGCGGAAACCCCCTCCGGCATGTATCCCAATTCCGAAATGCGTAAAATTAGATCATCGATATTTTTGAAACTCTTAAGCAGATCTTTAAGTATAATTTCCCTTCCGAATTTCCTGTTTCTTCCGTATTTGCTCCGACATGTAACATCAAGATCACCGACACCGGCAATAGAGGTGAAGGTTTCAGGGTGGGTTGAGCCTAACGCAATGCCCAATGCCTGTATTTCATTAAGTCCTGCTGCCAGTAAAAGCGATTCTGTATTATCACCGAAATTATCGGAAGATTCTTTTAATGCATCGAGAATACCGAAAGCTATCGCTATTACATTCTTTACAGCTGCACTTACCTGGACGCCTGTAACATCAAGTGACGGAAAAACAATCAAGTTACTCGATGAAAAAAGCTTACGGAACTTTATTGCATTTTTTCCGTTTTGCGAGGCACTTATAAGCCCTGTTAATTTCCCCCGGGCAACTTCTTCCGCATGGCTCGGCCCTGCAATGTACACAAGGTTGCCCTTATAAAATCCGGGAAGGTAATCCTCCAACACCTCTGTAATAAGCCGTACTCCGCGGTCTGTTTCGATAAACCCCTTTGTTAGAATTCCGATAAGAGTTTTTCCTTCACGTATATTGGGTACACCAAGTATCTTTTTAATAGTTTCAAGAATAAAGAGCGAAGGCACGACTAAAACAATATAATCTTTATCCTGCGCAACCTCCTCCGGCAGAGTGGAAGCCTTTATTCCCTTCGGCAGCCTAATGCCGGACAGGTATTTATCATTTTTAAGATTGATATTTATATCGTCTTTAACATCCTCTTCAAAACTCCAGATTTCTACCCTGTTTCCGTTCTCCTTTAAAACCTTTGCAACCGCCGTACCCCAGGCACCGGCGCCAAAAACTCCGACTTTTAAAACTTTCACCATAGCTTCTCCGTTTCTTATTTTAGGCTTATTATCCGTTTGCCCATTACTGTATAATATTTATTCGTAGTTATTAAAAGTCAAATCACTGAGAAAGGTAAAAAAGGCTTAATTGTCGTGGTATCTGGACTTGGAAAACTACTGCATTAGTTTGACGTAAACCAATTTAATAGACTAAAATGCAGTATATTAATTTGTGTGCCTATATTGCCGGTTGGTTCAAAAGACTTAATACTGTTGATGTTTTAGATCCTACATCATCAAAGCACATTATTTACTGTGATACACCTGATAATCCTGTTGATCTTGCTGCAGCAGGCTCATATGCTTATATTTGCGACAGATATGGCAGTTTAAAAATTACTAACCTAAGGGCGGATTATTAAATTTTAGGCGGCCATTTCCAGATTTAGCTTCTGCGTAAGAAAACCTAACCAATAAACTTAAAAAGCACTGTTATTGCAATAAGAATACCTAATCCTATATTCATAAAAGTAAACATCATGGTAAAACGTTTGTTTAAATCTTCGAAGCGCTTATCCATATAGTGGATTAAATCTTCGAATCGTTTATCCACGGCTTCGAAGCGCTTATTTACAGTCTCGAATCGTTTATCCACGGCTTCGAAGCGCTTATCTACAGCTTCGAACCGCTTATCCATATGCTCAAAGCCTTGTTTTACAAGCTCTGCAAGAGTTCTAATATCACTTTTTATCTCAAGCTGTTGTTTCTCATAATTCTCTTACAGTATTAATTTAATGTATATCATATACATCTACAATAGAAAAAAGGCACTTTTTTATGTTTTGCTTTTAAAATATCTCTTTTTTTGGTCGATTTTTATATCTTCAATATCCGGGACTGCAGGTTCGATATATCTGCTTAAACCTTATTATTCCAGCCATTTTATCTTCCACAGTGGTTTCGCATCCTTGTCATTGTGTGCGGATAGAAGCCATACCTCTCTTTAAAGGCAAGGTTGAAATGGCTTAGACTCCTGTAAGCTACTGCAGAAGCTGCCGCGGACACATCTAACCCTCCCGCTGTGAGGGCAGCAAAGCACCTGTTCAAAAATTAACTCGATTCCCGGGGTATATCTTGCTTACATGCAAATAATAATCCTTATCAGGATTTCCCACCACAGACTTAAACGCTTCGGGAAGCCAGTTTTTTAGATCGGTGATTACCTGTTTTAACAGTTCAGGACCTATCGCTACACTAAGCCATTTCTGATGATTGTACGGCTGTATGGAAATAAGCAGAGCAGCCTGCATAGGCGGACTCATACTTGGCTTAAATATAAATTGGTCCTATAATGATTATAGAATGATGCATGCCGCAAAAAATTCTTTAACAAAAACTTTAGTACTATCAATCTTCCTTGTATTGCTCCTCGTTACCTCATGCAATACGGGGACAGCAGCAGATAACGGTACTGTAAGTTTTGCCTTCACTGTAACGGCAGACATGAGAAATTATACCGACGATAATAAAAACTACTTTCGCGGAGCATGCGAAACTATAGCTTTAAAAGAGCCGGGCGCCTTTATGATTTCACCAGGGGATATAGACCCTCCGTCCTATGCATACAGCACCATTCAAAAGTATATAGGTGCAGATTACCCATGGTATCCGGTAGTCGGCAACCATGAAGCAGAAACTGCCGAATATATGGCATGGCTCCGCACATTTAACAAGGGAGGCAACACCCTTCCGCACATAACCAATACAGGGCCGCCTGCATCAATAGAGACAACGTACAGTTTCGATTATAAAAATGCACACTTTATTATTCTCAACGAATACTTCGATGGGGTAAGTGATACAGGCACAGACGGCGATGTTACAGACAGTTTATATTCCTGGCTCTCCGGGGATTTATCACAGTTCAGTTCTCTTCCCGATACGGAAAAACCTCTTATCTTTGTCTTCGGCCATGAACCGGCATACCCACAGGCAGATGAAGATACAGGGAGAATGCGTCATGAGTACGATTCGCTAAATGAACACGAAGCCAACAGGGACCGCTTCTGGAAACTTCTTTCCGACTATGGTGTAAAAGCCTATATCTGCGGGCACACTCATAACTACAGCATATACTTAAAAGACAGTGTATATCAGATAGATGCAGGACATGCCAGAGGAACCGCCGACATAGGTTCTCCGAGCACATTCCTCATATTCTATGTTATGCAGGATAAAAGTGTTATCTGCAAAACCTTCCGGCTTAATTCAGGTACCGGTAACTACGAACTTAAAGAAACCATAGAACTGAAATAATTTTTTCATTTTACTTGACAAATAATATTTATCTCTATATATTAGCTATGGGTAACAAAGTTAGCCTTGACTAACTTATAGGAGATAAAATGTATCAGATCATTTTGGCAATCGCCAAAAAAGCCGGGGTTATGAATATTAAAGAACTGGTCAGAAAGATCGGTTTTAGCCGACAGGATATTATAAAAACATTAAATGCCTTAAGCTTTAAAGGGAAAATCTCATATATATGCAAAGCTCAATTTGATTCATCAAATACATGCACCGGCTGTTCACTAAGAA
This sequence comes from Spirochaetota bacterium, assembly GCA_003641675.1. Classification (GTDB taxonomy): domain Bacteria; phylum Spirochaetota; class Spirochaetia; order SZUA-6; family SZUA-6; genus SZUA-6. Next base: position 9,352 of record QNBI01000004.1, read on the forward strand.
ATATTTGTCATCTTAAAAAAGGAAATACAAATGCAGTACCAGCTAACTGAAAGCCTCGAAGATTATCTTCTTGAAATTTTCATTATTAGCCAGGAAAAAACAAATATAAGAATTAAAGACATTGCAAAAAAAAGACATGTCAAACTTCCTTCTGTAGTGAAGGCGTTAGACGAATTATCAAAAAAAGAATATATAGATCATGAAAAATATGGATATGTGGAACTCACCGATTATGGCATGGAAAAAGCAAAAAAACTCTACGACAGACACAAAATAGTATATAGATTTTTTTATAATATTCTCGGATTGGATGAATACTCTGCAGAGCAGGCTGCGCATAAAATAGAACACGATTTAGACAAAAAGACAATTACAATCATAACAAAATTTACAAACTTTATAGAAAATTTCCCGGCAGAGATAAGAAAAAATTGGAACGAAAATTTTCTATATTTCACTAAGACAGGGAAGTATAAAGATAAATATTTTTTGGAAGGAGGTTCTATCATGACCAAGGCAGGAGAAAAATCACTTGGTGAACTAAAAATAAGAGAAAGAGGAAAGATTATAAGAATTAAAGCCGGAATAGGAAGCCTTAAGAGCAAACTGCTGGATATGGGCGCTGTGCCGGGAACTATCGTAAAGGTAGATAAAAAAGCACCTCTGGGAGATCCGATTGATATTCAGATCCTGGGTTATCATCTTACATTAAGAAAAGATGAAGCGGAAAATATTATAATAGAGGAAATATAATGCCACTTCTTTATGGTAAACCTGGTAAACAATATGAAATCGTCTCGCTATTTGGTGGTAGAGGATTTTCAAGGAAACTTTTCGAAATGGGAATACGGCCGGGTGTAATTATAAAAGTTATAACAAATTCAGGAAACGGTCCTATCCTTGTGGGAATTAACAATTCGCGAATAGGCCTGGGTAAAGGAATGGCAGGAAAAATAATTATAAATTCAATATCTATAAAGGAGGCAAAAGCGATATGAAAGTATTGGAAAAAAATGATGTTATTAAAGTTGCACTTGCAGGAAATCCTAATTCCGGTAAATCCACGATTTTTAACGCATTGACAGGCGGGCATGCACATGTTGGAAACTGGCCAGGCGTGACTGTAGAAAAAAAAGACGGGGAATTTAATTATAGTAACCATACATTCGCAATAACAGATCTTCCCGGCACATACAGTCTAACCAGCTATTCTATCGATGAGAGAATTGCAAGGGACTTTATTGTAAGAGAAGATCAAGACATAATAGTTACCGTAACAGACTCTACAAACCTGGAAAGAAATCTTTACCTGACCATTTCCATTCTTGAATTAGGCGCAAATGTTATTCTCGATTTAAATATGGCAGATATCATAGAACAAAATAAAATAAGAATTGATGTCGACAAAATGAAGGAAGTTCTTGAAATACCTGTAGTATTAACATCCGGTTTAAAAATGACAGGACTTAGTGAACTTAAAAAACGGATCGTCGAGTTTAGGAACAACCAAAAAAGATCATTTAAAATTGATTATGGACGAGATATTGAAGAATCGATAAAAAGAATAGAATTAGAACTTGAAAATATAAAATCACCTTACCCAAAAAGATTCTTAAGCATAAAAATCCTTGAAGGTGATGTTGAAATAATCGAAGAACTAAAAAAGATGGGCTACAGTAATGCAGTTGATACCGCATTCAGAGAAATTTCAAAGCTTGAAAAAAAATTTGGTTTTGATATCGAAACAGAAATCGTTGAAAAAAGATACGGGTTAATTGAGAGTATAATTCATAAATGTGTAAATAAAGCTGCAACCATAGAAGAAAGATTAACAACTTCAGATAAAATAGACAAAATACTTACAAATAAATGGCTAGGTATTCCAATATTTGCATTTATGCTGTGGATAACATTTCAACTGACTTTTACAATCGGTGGATTTTTTGCCGATTATATAGATTTATTTTTCGGATGGTTTGCAGGCCTGTCTTCTGGATGGCTGGAAACGACAGGAGCGCCGCAATGGCTGTTGTCTTTTATAAGCGATGGTCTTATAGGAGGTGTCGGCTCTGTTGTTATTTTTCTGCCGAATATAATGATTCTATTTCTTCTTTTATCCTTTCTTGAAGATGTCGGCTACATGGCAAGAGCAGCCTTTGTAATGGATAGAATCATGCATGCAATTGGGCTTCCGGGCAAATCATTTATACCAATGATACTCGGCTTCGGATGCAACGTCCCTGCAATAATGTCTGCAAGAACAATTTCTTCCGAAAGAGATAGACTCCTCACAATATTAATTAATCCCTTTGTATCATGTTCTGCCAGGCTGCCTGTTTATCTTCTATTTACAGGTATTTTCTTTAAAAGGAACGAGGGGTTAGTTGTTTTCTCTCTATATTCATTAGGAATATTAGTCGCTGTTCTCTCTGCAAGACTCTTTAAATCAACGATACCGAAACTAAAAGGCCCTGTATCTCCCCTTGTAATGGAGCTCCCTCCGTATAGACTGCCCTCTTTAAAAGGAGTATTAATACACATGTGGGAAAGAAGCAGTCAGTTCCTTAAAAAGGCCGGAACTATAATCTTGGCAGGTGTGGTGATAGTTTGGTTGCTTGCAAACTTTCCCTTATCTGCAGGGTATGCAAGTGAAGCGAGCTTAATCGGACATATAGGAAAATTCTTAGCACCTTTATTTAAACCAGCCGGATTTGCATTCTGGCAGGCTTCAGTCGCCCTGTTTTTCGGAATAATTGCGAAAGAGATTGTTGTAGGAACTTTCGGCACTCTTTTCGGAGGCGCAGGGAATCTATCAACTGCTCTGCCTCATTATTTCACCCAGCTTTCGGCACTATCCTTTATGGTAATGAGCCTTTTATATATCCCGTGTATTGCTTCCATCGGCGTAATATACAGAGAAACTAACAGCTGGAAATGGACAACCTTCTCTGTGGCATACAGTATATTCATCGGGTGGCTTAGTGCCGTTGTGATTTACCAGATCGGCTTAATTATATTTTAGATTGATTAATTCGATATTATCTATTATTGAAGTGAGCGTATGCTTTCAAAGCAATAGCGGATGCCGAAACAGAAGTTTTTATATTTAAAAATATTCAGGAGCTTTGGCAGTACCCTCACCTTTATGCTCAATGCACGCTCCACCGTCGGCAATCAGAATAATCCGTTAAAATATTTTGCAAAATAAGGAATTTCAGCTACAACTAACTTAACAACTGAACAATCTCCAGACAAAAAGGAAATAAAAAATAAATTATTCTTGTGAATTTGTGAGGGATTTAAAAGCAATCAAGAAAAGCCGGAATCCACCTCCTTTAAAAAGCAAATCCCGGCTCCTCGCAGCCCTCTAGTGATAAGCTACGGTTTATTGTTAAAACACCTTCTTTACCGTCTTACTGTACTTTTACTTTCAATTCGGTAAATTGAACCGGTCCTCCAAGAGTTCTAAAGGCTATCTTGTTTCCACTAACTATAGGAAAACCCGGATTAAATGTAAGTACATTTTCCCCGTTTACAGATACATATATTTTGCCTGCAGATTTATCATACAGTATTTCGGTGTTTATAGTAGAAGTTATAGCCGAAGGTATTTTAACACTTGCAAGCTGAATCATCTTTATGTCATTATACGATTCATACAGCTGTAAATATGTATTATTAGACTTAAAATATGCAGAATCACGGGTCAACCATACAAGATATGACCTTCCAAAGCCATAACCTCTTCCTGTTTTCTCACCTGAAGCAAAAAAGTGTAACCCATATCCAATCCATCCGGAAGTGCTATCTGCCTTTGCAGTGAAGGCATAAGAAGTAACACTCCGATTTTGATAAACCGGAATAGAATACTTCGCAAATTTTAATCTATTATTGGTCTGTTTAACAGAGTTGTAGCTTACATTCCAATTCCCATACACAGCCTTCCCTCTGTTAAACCCTGAGAGTATTACTGTTTCTGGTTTTCTTTGAGTTGATTTCATAGTTGTAGTAGTTTTAACCATAGATACCTGAGTGCTTTTTAAAGAAGAAAGCTGGCCTTTTAGACTTGAAACTTCTGTTTCGTATTTCGCTTTAAGCTCTGCCAGTTCTTTTGTCAGTTTATCTATTTTAACCTCTTCAGTTACCGGGGTTGAGCTTTTCCAGTATCTATCAACAACAAGTGTTGAGTCACCTGTCCATTTTAGCATACCGGAATATCCCTGATTCCCGATGATTAAATCGGAAACAAGGATTTCATTTTCACCCGACACCTTTAACTTCGCATAGTCCAACCTGTAAGAATCGAGCAGTAGTTTATCTTTTTCATAGTATGGACCATATACTTTAGCGCTATCGTTACCACTGTATTTTAGTAGTACCGAAAGTTCTTTCCCACTATAGTATATTGAACGAATGTAAACATTCTGTGGGCCGGCAATCGATACTTTTGCCCTTGAAAGATCAAGAAGATTTGTATCGATAGTCTGAGCATATAGGCCGAATGCCATGAAAAAGACTAAAGCAACGATTAATGCCTTTTTCATATCGACCTCCTAAGAAAAATATTATTTCTATATTAAAAATAATAACGAAGATAAAATTTGTAAATCATTAATATTAAATTTATTCTAATCCTCACCAAGCTGTCTTTTAAGCTCTTCCGTCACCTCTGCTTTCATGTTGAATGAATGTTCTTTCATTGGAAAACGGGATTCCTGTACATCGCCTATAAATTCTTTAACAGCATTAAGCTGGGTTGTATATGTATCTGCATAGACCTTTACAAACTTCGGGGTAAACCTCTTAAACAGGCCCACCATATCGTGAAGTACAAGAACCTGCCCGTCGCAGTGTATTCCTCCGCCGATTCCGACTGTGGGAATGGAGACTTTTTCCGTAATAATAGCGGCAAGCTGCTGCGGGATAGCTTCCAATATAAGTGCGAAGACACCTGCATTCTCCAGAGCCAGGGCATCATCGTAAACTTTTTTTGCCCTGTCCAGCGACTTCCCCTGCACCTTAAAGCCTCCAAGCATACCTGCTGTCTGCGGGGTTAAACCTATATGACCGAATACAGGTATCCCTGCCCGTACAATCGCCTCCACCTTATCGGCCATTTCCTGCCCGCCTTCCAGCTTTACAGAATCGGCTCCTCCGTCCTTGTATAGTATGCCTGCATTGGTAATTGCCTGTTCCACGGATATATTGTAGGACATAAAGGGCATATCACCGACGACATGCGCCCGCTTTACAGCCCGCATCACAGCCTTTGTATGCTGCAGCATCTCGTCCATGGTAACCGGGACCGTATCCTTATACCCCAGTTCAACCATTCCTAGTGAATCACCTACCAGAATAATATCTATACCGGCTTCATCTACAATTAATCCTTGAGGGTACGAATACGCTGTTATCATTGTTATCTTCTTACCCTCTTTCTTCATCTTTTTTAGGTCAGATATCATTACCTTTTTTGTTTCTTCCGGATGAGAACTCAATTTCTTCCTCCTATTTTTAATTATTATTTAATTTCCGGTTATTCTTCCCCAGGCAGTTTTCATGGCAGTTTCCCGACTGCCTTTCTTTTCCATTTTCCCGAAATATACCGCTCCACTTTGTAAACCAATTCCCTTGTAATGAACCCTTTGGGTTTAAGCACAAGAACCAGAATTAGAAGCACTCCGTAAATAACAATTCTCCACGATGCAACAGCAGGTGGAAACAGAAGGGGAATACCGTAGAGAATGGGAGCAGCAACAACAACTCCCCACTGGGTAGTGTACCCTCCTACAAAAATAACTGTCATTAATATACCTATAAAGCTAAATGTAAAATAATCGAGGTGGTAACTCTTGTATATAAAACCTATAAGTACTCCGCAGCCACCTGCAAGTGTACTGCTAAAGGTCTGCAGGAGAATACCTACTTTTTTTACATTAACCCCGAAAGAACGTGCAAGATCTTTATCCACAAAAATAGCGGAAGCTGCACGTCCGAGCCTCGAATGGTCAAATCTGTAAATAAGAAAACCGACGATTAGGACAAGCAGATATAAGATTATCAGGAGTGTCCAGCGGTGAAGTGTTGGATTCCCGAAAAGAGACGGAATCCCGAATATCCCCATTGTCCCTCCTAAAGCTTTGGTATTCTCCACAACAGTCCTTGTTATATAGATAAAAGTAAAACCTACAATTACAACTGCAAAGGTGGGCGCATCTCCAATAAAGAGAGAGACAATAAACCCGACAAGCCCTCCGACAGCAAAACCTGCTATAAGGGCAATGCCAAAGGGAATATGCATAGTCATAACCATATAGGCTGCAAGATAGCCGGAAATGGCCATATTTGCCACAGTTAGAAAGTGAAGGTGAGCTACCCTGTAAGGGAGATACAGCGCCCAGCTCATTAAAACGTAGATGGCGGTTATTGATAAAAAGTAGTACATGGGTAAAGACACTTTTCTAACCTCCTAAAGTTTCATTCCGAATAATCCCTTTGGTTTAGCAAGTATTACAACAAGCATAACAACAAAGGCAATTGCATTTGCCCAGGATCCGGAAATATAGCCCTGCACTATTGCTTCAAGTACACCAAGCAAAAGCCCTACAATAAGCCCGCCGGTTAAATTACCCAAACCGGCAATTATGGATACGGCAAGCACCTTATTTGCAACCTGCTCCCCCATTCCGGGGGAAGTTGTACCAAGCAGAACCGCAAGAAGAATAGCCGTTACACCACCCAAGACACCGGTAACAGCATAGCTTCCCAATGCTGTCTTAAAGAGCGGCACACTAACAAGTTTTGCCCCGTGCGGGTCCTCCGCTA
>QNBI01000005.1 GCA_003641675.1 Spirochaetota bacterium
TATAGACTGGGCCTCTGCTGGTCCTATAAATATGGGTACCGCCATATCCGACCCTACAGGTCGAACTAAAACTGCATTTCCCTGCTCTGCCTTTGCAACTGTCCAAACCTCCGCCGGAACTAACATTTGCCCCTATAACCCCTTTGATTTGAGATATTTCTCAATAGCGGCATCATCTATATAGCCGAGTGCAATAGCAATCTCTCCAAAGAGCCTCTTATCACCCTGCTCCTGTCTCTTTACTATTTCTTCTACCTGCTCTTTGGTAATAGCTCCTATGCGTACTAACCCTTCTCCGATTTTTTCAGGAATTAATTCTGCCATATATATATAATAGATGAAATAGTTCCGGAAATCAACACTTATAATATTTCATTTTTTGCAGATAGAGCTGTATGGACAATTTTTGCATGTGTTAATATTAGTTGCAGTATAAAAAGGTATTTCTGGCGACAGCATATCTGCTACTACAAATTTTAAACCTATCATAATATTTTCTAATGTCTTTTCCCTTATATCCGTAGAAACATTAGTGAAAATATCTTGTCTCCATTTATCCTGTACGGGTTCCTGAACAAATATATACTCTCCGTCGATGCCGGAAGGAGGCAAATCGGTTTCGGCCGAAAACATTATACCGTAAAGTAGCAGTTGAAAAGACGGGAATGCTTCAAGAAAGGCATTGTAAAAATTCTGAATATTTTTTATGTCTTTAAAACCCGTGTCTAATCTGCTCTTAAGAGATTCCGTAAAAATCTCCTGTTTGTTTTCTTTTATTTTTAACGGAAAAGTCGAGCCGGTTTTGTAATCTATAATTCTATAACCTTCTGGTTTTTTGTCTATTCTGTCTGCTCTTCCTGACAGAAGGAATGCCCCTTTATCCAGTTTAATTGTTATTTTTAAGTCATGTTCCAGTGCAAAAATCCTGGTATTTTCCGTCTTTAGCCGCTGAAATTCGGAAAAAAGGAATTTTTTAAGCTGCTTTATTACTCCCCATGCCCTTAACCTGTTTATCCCCTGTTCTGTGTTAAATCCGTTTAAACCGAATTGATAAGCAACAGAATCTTTTAATTTGGTCTCCAGCAGTTCTTCTACGGAAAGTTTCCCCATATTCCATAATTCGAGTATATCCTTAAGAACAGCATGTATAATACTCCCCTGAATATTAGGTGCAATCTCTGGCTGCAGCTCTTCCGGTTCTTCTATTTTTAAGATTTTACGATAGTAGAATTTTTTAGGGCAGGTTAAATAATCTTTAACGGAAGAGGGGGAAAGGGCAGTTCGCCTGCAGGTATCTATTAATGAACTGTTCTTTTCAATACTCTGTATTTTCTTGGCATGCAGAGAAAAGGAGGTGTTAACCATGGAGACTTTAACCTCTCTGCCGGATTGTTCCTCCAGTTTATAGAGGATATATTCAATATATCTGCTTCTCGAAACACGTTTGCCGTCTTTACTGGCCGGATAAAACAGGTGTACATGATCTGCACTTCCTATGAGGCTGTAAAAATTGTAGGAAAAGAGTTTTTCCCATTCAATATAATTTCTAAGCCCGAATATTTTCTTTATATCGTAGGGTAAAATGGAGTCGTACTTTCTGTTTTGAGGCAGAACGCCTTCTACATTGTCAAAGATATATACGTCATTAAATTTTAATCCGCGTGTTTCCAGCATTCCCAGTATCTGTATTCCTTTAAGAGGGGAACCCTCGAAGGGGACCTGCTTTTTAGAAAAGTAGTACCGGATAAAATCTGCTGCATCCTGTATTTTAATGTTGTGCTCAAAATCGAATCTCTCTGCGGCCTCGCGGATTTCTGCAACAGTTTCAAATGCAAAAACGAGATATTCGTTGAGGAAGAGATAATTATTTTTAATTAGGGAAATTTCCTTAAGAGCGTTATTCAGGAAATTAAGGATTTCTCTAAACTGCATGGTTCCGGAAAAGATAAACTTATTATGAATATTCCTGACAAGTTCAAGCATTTCCTCGGTATCATCGGCCTTAAGTTCAAAGCCTCTATCTTTCAGGTTAGCTATAATTTTCGGGATTTTTACTTCCGAAAGGTTGTTCTTTAAAATGCTGTTTTCGATGATATGTATCGCAGATTTCAGTATTCCGGTTTCTGTCCTGTCCAGGAGTTTTATATACGGATGTCTTATTATATTAAGGTAGTCCAGTGCTCTGAAGGAATTGCCGTTTCTGTTCTCCGGCAGGCTGAGAATGCTGTCGATTAGTTTAAACAATGCCGTCCGGTTAAAGGGGTACTGAAGCGAGATATTAAAAGGTATGCCCTCTGTTTTTGAAACCAGCCCATGGATAAGAGGTATTAGTGATGACGGATCAGGGAGAATAAGGGCCGTTTTTATATACTGATCCGGAGATTTTTTATCCAGGCTTTTTAAAAAAATATCCGCCGCGAGGGCTATCTCTGTTTCCGTATCCGGAATTTCATGAATTTCAACCTTAAGGAAATTGTTCCATTCCTCTTGAGAAGAGGGAGGAATGGCCGCTTCTATGTTTAGATATTTAAGCGTTTTCTGCTGCAGGTGGAAAGGAGCTGTCTTATTTTTTAATGCGCCATTATCAGTATATAAAAAGAGATGCGAAGAATGGTTCTTGAATATATAACGAAACAGCATTTTCTCGCAGTGGTTGAGAGAATGAAAACCCAAAAAATAATAATTCTCCTCACGTAAAGTGAGGGTTCCTTTTTCTGCAAGTTCCGCAACCGTTCTATAGGCTGTACCTCTTGTATATTTTCTTTCCGCAGTCAGAAGCTGCACAAATTCTTGAGTAATTTCCGGCAGTATCTCTATTAATATCTGATACTCTCTGCTGTAGCTTCCGAGCCTTACAAAATCCTTAAATTCCTTAAGCGGCGGTTTAATGTCCGCCGCCTCTGTAAGAAGGGTTTCTACGGCTGAAAGAATTTTAAGCGTCCATGGGAAATTTGCAAGGAAACCTGTATCTCTGTTAATAAAATCAAGTGAATGGCTCTTTAGAATTTTATATACCGTATAGCAGGCTTCTATTTCGGTAAGTTTTGTAAAGCCTGGATGAGTCTCTTTAAGTAATTTTTCGAAAAAATCATCCACGGTATACATTCCGGGAGGCATAAAATCGCTTTTGAATTTATCCGCTAATTTCCCTAAGAGAAAATACTGAATTCTCCTTGTCGGGAAAATGACGGCAGCGCCGGTAAAATTGGTTTTGTACTTCTCTGTAAGGAAATCGGTAAAAGAGGATAACAAATCATCTTTAAGCGGGATAAAGTGTACCATTAATTTACCGTTTCTATTTCAAAGAGGTCCGTATATAGCAGGAACCCTTCGAGTTTTTTATCTCTGTAAATGTGGATAAGAATGTCCATATACTCTCTTACCTGCCTTTTGTGTTCTTCTTTCGATTCTCCGCCTGTTTTGTAGTCTATAACTGTAATTCTATCGCTGAATATGTTTAGCCTGTCCGCTCTTTTAGTCTGATATGCCCCTCTGTCATACTTAATAAGCTCCTTTTCATTGAAATAGCTGAAATTACCGACGAAAAAGCTGACAATTTGTTTTTGAAGGACGTAGTTAAGCAATTTTCCCATTTCTGCTTTATTAAGACCGTACAAAACTGCAAGCCGCATAACGGTGTTCCTGTATTTTTCTTCTGTCTCGAAAACTCCAAGATGAGAGAGTATTTCGTGCGTTTTTCTGCCCCTTTCCGCTGCTAAAGATTCCTGCGGCATATCTTTTGAATGAAAAACGAGAAATCTCTTTTCCCACTCCGCCGTTAATCTGCTCTTTGATAGTATATTGAGAGTTTCCGGTATTTTGGCAGTACCGGTTTCTCCCTTTTTAAGAATTCCTCTCTTAAAAGAAAATCTGTCACCGGTTGTTTCAATATTGCTGCTTATATAAGGATTGGAGTAAACCAGCTCATAGAGACCCTTAGGTTTGCTCAATGCACTTCCCCTGGCAGCGGAAGGTTTGGATACCATCGGTATTAACAGGGTTTCTTTCGCCCTTGTAAAAGCGACATAAAGAAGGTTTAAATCGTCTATGTACTCCTGCGCTATTTCATCGCGGTATATTTTGGCAAGCTCTCTGCTTACATTGGTATACCGCTGTGTTATATAGTAAAATTTCCCGTCCTTTAGAAAAATGTTCTTATTTGAAGATCTGTAATTTTTTATAGGCAGTATAACTGCAGGAAATTCGAGCCCCTTTGCTTTGTGCATGGTTCCGACCTTTACCCTGTTTCCGGAATGCGGCGAGTCTATAGAGTACTTAAGGGTTCCGGAAAGATGTTTTTTCCATACATCAAAGAAGGCAGAGAAAGACGTGCATCCCTCTTTTTCCAAAGAATGAAGAACGTCTCCGAATTTAAGAAGAAATGGTGTTGATTCTGAGAAATTTTCATACAAACGGAATACAGAAGTTAAATCCTGAAAAAAATCATAGGGAGGCAGCAGGCCTGCCGATTTAAAAAACTGTTTAATATATTTGTCCCAAAAAGCTGCATAGTTTTTCCTGAAATACTTGTATAAGGGGCGTTTCCTGCCAACAAAGATTCTGCTGTCGTTAAAATTGTTTCCGGCCGCGGCATTAAATATTCTGCCCGTTATGAATGTTAGAAAGTTAAGATCATCCGGCGGGTATTCCAGGAATTTCATAAATGCAACAATTTCATTTATGATGTTACAGGAAGAAAGAGACAGTGATTCGTCGGATACAGTCTCAATACCAATCTGTGCGAGATATTCAACAATATTGCATACATCTTCGTTCTTGCGAACCAGAACGGCAATGTCATCGTAACTGTACCCTGCCTTAACGAGTTTCTCTATACTTTGGCCTATAAACATAAGGAGAAGGTTGTCATCTTCATCCTTCTCCGTTGAGCCTGTTATTTCAACATAACCGCATGGTTTACCCGCTGTATTGGGACTCTGTCCCTGTTCGATAATCGACCTTCCGCATTTCTGGCGGCTGTGTTTAAAATTGTCGGCTATTAAATCTGCAATGGCTTCCGGTGCTGAGGCGGATATATTTTCCGGCGCCCAGAAATTGTTGTTGAAATCCACAATCTCATACAGACTTCTGTAGTTTGTATCCAGGTTTTCTTCGTAAAAGTTCGATGTGTCGAAAGAAGGAATTTCTTTTATTAATGACGCCTTTGTTAGCAGCCTGGATGCGCCGCCTCTCCATCTGTAAATAGCCTGTTTCCTGTCGCCGACGGCAAGCATGGAGGATTTTTCACTGGAAGAAAAAACTTCATCTATAAAAGGCGACAGGGCCTTAAACTGCATTTCACTTGTATCCTGGAATTCATCGAATAAGAAAGATAAAAACCTGTCCGACATTTTTATATACAGATAGGGAACTCTATCCTGTTCTGCAAAATATTTTGTCTGTTCACTCCAGTGCAGCAGTTTGCCCCGGAGTAAATTGCTCTGTTCATCGACATATATAGTTCTTTTTTTTCGGGTGTTCCATGCATTTATGAAATCTGCAAACAGTATGGAGAAGCCGGAAACCTCATGTATGCTCATTTCATAGACAAGAGTGGAAAGAGTGCCGATTAGCTCTGATAGTAGATGCAGGCCATTCGCCTTTATTTCCTCCGGAGTATTGGTTTTAAAGAAGGTATAGCCGTTATCGATGTTCCTGTAAGAAAAAAGCGAGGAGCCGAATATGGGTTCTACCAGCTCTTTGCTGTATGTATTTCCCAAACATATATTGTACAGTTTTGTTAGTGTTTTACTACGGAGCTTGTTCTTAGCAGTAAAAGGAGAAATATCGGGTGATGTCACAAAATTATAGAATTGTTTTACACTACTAGAAAATATTTCATATGAACTGTTTAATCTTGAAGTATTAGCCTGCATTTTGTCCGGAAGAATATCGTACTTCAGTGATTGCGTGTAGAATTGGATAAGGCTGCTTTTAATCACAGAATCCACCGCTCTGGTCCGGACGCTTCCCATACTCAGCAGTTCGTTTAGGGTTCTTTCGAGCGTATCCCACCGGTTCTCTGTCACAGATTCCAGAAATTCATTACAGAAGTTTTCCAGTTCTTCTGTTTTGTCTATCGAAGTTGAATAATCCGGATGCAGGCCTAATTCCGGTGAAACTGCCTGTATTATTGAACTCATAAGAGAATCTATTGTTTTAACGTTGAAATCACTGTAGAGAAGAAATATGCTTAAAAGAACATCATCTGCAGTATTTACTATCTCTGTAAGCGGGATTCCTGTTTCCGTAATGAGGTCTTTGAGTATTGTTTCACTTACGGGCTGTAGGCCTCTTTGCGCTGAAAGCTCTGCGTGTTTTCTCCGCAGGCGGGCTAATTTTTTTAAGTTTTCTATTATCCGCTGTTTCATTTCATCGGCTGCCTTATTTGTAAATGTCACAGCAAGGATAGAACCGAGCATACGCCTTTTTGTTTCATCGTATTCGGAGGAAGGTCTGCGTAAATTTGAGAAATTACTTATTATCAGTTTTAAATACTCGAGGGTAAGCCTGTATGTTTTCCCGGAGCCGGCGGAAGCTTCGATTTTTTTTATATACGGTCCTGAATACCCTGAATGCATAACCATCCTGTTTAGAACTTAAACTTAAAGTGAAAAATCAAAAAGCAGGTTCTCCTGTTTCCTGTGCCTTTCCAGTGCAAAGGCAATAAGCATATCCAGTATACGGGAGTATGATATCCCTGCTGCTTCGCAGAGCTTGGGGAACATGCTTATACTTGTAAATCCGGGTATTGTATTAATCTCGTTTAGAAAGATATTTCCGGAAGTTTCTTCAATAAAAAAATCCACCCGTGAAAAACCGGAAGCACCTACTGCCCTGTATGCTTTTACCGCAAGATCCATAACTTTCTGTTTTTTCTTATCATCAAGGGGTGCAGGTATTATTAGTTCTGCTCCCTCCGGGTCTGTATATTTCGCTTCATAGTCGTAAAATTCATGTTTCGGTCTAATTTCTCCCGGAGGATATGCTACAGGCCTGTCGTTTCCGATTACAGAACATTCAATTTCCCGGCCGGCAACCGCACGTTCTATTATTATTTCGTTGTCAAATTCGGACGCTATTTTAAGGGCCGCAACAATGCCTTTTGCTTGTTTTACCTTGGAAATGCCAATGGAAGAGCCTGCACGGCACGGCTTCACAAAAAGAGGCAGGCCGAGAGTTTTTACCGTATTTTCTATTTTACTGCTGTCTCCGGACTGTATATCTAAAGTACTAATTATGGTAAAGTCCGCTGTAGGAAGCCCTGCTTGTTTCCATAGTTCTTTTGTTTTTCCCTTATGCATGGAAAGAGAACTTGCAAGCACCCCTGAGCCGACATAGGGAAGCCCTGCTATTTCAAGAAGTCCCTGTACAGTACCGTCTTCGCCGAAAGTCCCGTGCAGAATAGGAAATGCTACGTCTAACTTAAGTTTTTTGTTTTTAACAAGAAGCCCTGAACCGGGAAGAACAGACACGGGCAGATCTCTTTCTTTTATCGGGAGGATTTTGTCTCTCTCTGAAATCCCCTCTGTTTTGTAGTTGCTCTGAAGATACCACCGTCCGTATTTATCAATTCCGACAACGAGTATTCTGTATTTGTCTTTGTCCAGATTAGTGACAACCGAGGCTGCGGATTTTAGCGATATTTCATGCTCTTCCGACCTGCCTCCGTACAGTATGCAAATAGTTTTCTTATTCATCTAAAACTTCTCCTGTCTTTTACCGTTTTTCAGCAATATCGGATAGTATAGCACTTAAATCTCTGCATTTCCCCTTTTTTCCGTCAATAAGTACGGGAAAGTTGAATATTGTAAGGTAGTTTTCGCCATTTATTCCGTGATACACTGCGGGAACAGAATTCGGTATAAGTGCAAGCTGCTTATAGGAGTGTATACCGATTTTGTGTATATGCTCAAGTAATGCTGATACCGTTCCTGCTGACGAGGGGAAACAGAGATGAGGCTTTCGGGCTTTGTCTGCTGCTTCTTTTTTTTCTATGCCGGTAGAATAAACCGGGATTATTAAATGCTGTTTTTTACCGTTCCCTTCATCGGTAAGGGACTTGGCCAATGCTTTTAACTCGTATAAATATTCGGAAGACAGGTTAAGTCTCTTCAGGGGTATAAATGTGTCTATAAGAAGGATTGTTTCCCCTTCCCTGAATAATAAGAAGGGTTTAAACCCCAGGTTTGCAGATACAGAGGCAATAAACATAATAGTACTGACACTTTTCCCCTGTCCATATATGGCGGAATTCCCGGCTGTTATACCGGGGGATAAGAAGAAAACAGGGTATAGAGGAGGTTCTACAATATAAAACAAATCTGAGTTTGATATGTTTTGATGATGCCGTGCATTATTTTCCAGGATAGTTTCCATGACAGACATAATGACAGTACCTTTAAGCTCCCTGCCGTTTAAATAAAAATATTTGTGAAAATAGTCGGTCAGGGAAGAGGCGAACTCCGCTATTACTCTGTTTTTTGGCATATAAAATTCTGTAAAAGCATCTACTGCGGAAGCATGAGCTTCAATATAATTTCTACCTCTAAAGGAGACAGGAAATGACAGCCTTGTTTCTCCGGATTCATTCCGGATTGTAAAATTAATTACTGTGTTCAGCCTGGCATCTATATCCTGTTTAAAACCTGCTGTGTTTCTTTTTAACGCAAGTGAAAGGTTTATTTTTCTGGATTTATAAGGGGCAAGCTGGCTTATTCTTTTCTCTGTTGTTCTTAAGGAGAAACCCGGTATATTTATTCTTAATACTATATCATTTACTGTACTCTCTGTAAGGTTTGTTATTCTTAGGCTTACAGTATGGGATGAATTATAAAAGGTGTGAGTAAAAAGAGAGACAGAAACTGTGTTCTTTAAAAGAGCTTTCCCTTTAACTCTGTTTCTTGCACTTATGAGCTTTTCTATTTCCGCAGGAGCATCTTTATCTACGGGGTCCTGTTTTCTAATTTCCCTGAAGGCTGCAAGACTCTGCCGGTAAAACTCTTCCGCTTCCTTAAAATCGAGCTGTTTTTCGTAGTATATTCCTGCTCTTTCTTTAAGCATGGCGAGTTTTTTACTCTTTGCTTTTGCTAACTCTACCGGTGTCAGAGAAGAGGATTTAATACCGTAGAGTACGGAATCTGCCGAAAAGGATATACTGTTTTCTGTCTGCGGGGTTTCCTGAAATTTAAGAATTCTCTGCGACTGCATATCGAGAATAAAAAATGATGTATCCTGTCCGCTGCATGCGAGTTTGTAGAAGGCCGGTATGGAACGGAATCCTTTAAATCTGTAAGTTCTGAGTTTCCATACGGGTATACCCGCAGTATCAAATTTAACAAGAATACCGCTGCCGCCCAGAATAAAACTCCCGTCCGGATAGACAGACAGAACTTGAGGAAACAGGAGAAGGCCCGGCGGGATAATAGGTTTAAGCGAGCCTATTTCCATGCCTTCTGTACTGATAATTCTTATCCGTTTTTCTATGGAATCGTAAAGCCATAGGTTGCCGCCGTAATCCGAGGCCATTGCTGAGATAAAGGCGGAGTTAAGTGGGTATTTATTAGTGGATTTTCCGGGCATGTAAAAGGAAACAGTTTTAGATGAATTGGCAGACTCATCCAGAACTGCGAATCCGCCAGTACAAAGTCCCGCGTAGAGAAAACTGCCCTTCTCTTTAAGCTTTAAGCCTGCAGTAGAGGTTTTTGTCCTGTCTGCCTTTATGAAATAGACATATTCTGTATTTCTTGAAAGGAGCATTGTGTTTCCCAGAAGGTCGGAAGAAGCTGCCAGAGGGTGAAGAGACATTGAGTAATTCTTCTGGTAAAAAAGGTCAACTATTGTATTGTATGTTGCCTCTAATGAGTTTCCGAGAGTAAGGAACCCCCCTTCTAAAGTTATTAAAACTCCTCTGCTGCTGGAGGTGAGATCCAGAGGACTGAGTTTGTCCTGTTTCCAGCCTGTAAGTCTGCTTAATTTATCCGTATTTAAAGCCAGAGAAACCCGGGGAGGTGTTGAATAGCTTAAAAAGCTGAATGTTTCGGATTCGGCAAATAGGAAAAAAACATCGCCGGCAATAACGGAAACGAGAGGAGAGGAAGGAACTGCCGGCAAAGTGGAGGAAACTTTTAAAGACGATGAGGTCGCTGCTGTTGTGATTAGAGATCTGTTGTTGACCGCCGAAACTGTAACTTTAAAGGTGTAATCGGTTTTTCCGGCTTTTTTTATCTGTGCATACGGGTAGTACTCTCTGTTAAAGAGTCTTTCAACTGCATGGTACAGTAAAAATTCTTCTGCCTGGCTTCCGGGCTTTTTTTGTCCCGGTATTCCCGCTGAGTCTTGGGTAATTGTGAATATAAGGGATATTGTCTTTATTCCGGGGAATTTTTGAGCTGCGTGCCTGGATTTCGGCCCTCTCTGATTATCCGGAAAAATGTTAACTGCAAGGATTAGGAAAATTATTAGAAAAACCCTGTAATTATTCACTCCCGGCCAGACCTGTCTTCTTTAGAATTTCTTCGGCTTTAACCTTTTCATCCCATTTTATTGAGTAGCCGTCATAAATTATGCTTCCTTCATGTCCCTTGCCGAGAAGCGCAACAGTGTCTCCCTCCCCTGCAATACGGAAAGCTTTTTCTATTGCCTCTTCTCTGTCCGGAATAAAATAGAGGTTATGAAAATTAAACTTTTCTGTAATTCCGCCCGCTATATCCCTTAATATAGCTTCCCTGTCTTCATCTCTGGGGTCTTCGTCTGCAAGGATGATTACATCGCAGTATTCCGCTGCAATTTGCCCCTGAAGGGGCCGCTTTTCGGTATCCCTTTCCCCCGCAGAACCAAAAACAGCTATGAGTTTTCCCGTTGTATTCTTCTTTAGTTCTGGCAGGACAAGCTTAAATGATTCGGGAGTATGGGCATAATCCACAATCACCTTAAAGGGCTGACCTTTAGAGACTTCCTCCATTCTGCCGGCTACTCCCTTTAGTTCCGGGATTAGAGAAGCTATGTCGGCAAGCATGAGTCTGAGTATTTTTAGTACCGTTAAAACCGCTGCAAGCAGATTGCTTACATTGAACTGTCCAGGAATTTTTAGAGAAACATCTGCCCGTTCGTTTCCGTAGTGAATGGTGAACTCGGAGTAATGCAGGTATGTTTTAATAGCACATGCATAGATTTCCGTATTTTCTCTTTTAATACTGTAGGCATATACAGGGACAGACGAGACATTTTTAAAGTACCGGTAATTGGAGTCGTCGGCATTTACAACATTAAACAGAGATGACTTTCTAAAAAGATTTGCCTTATCATATCTGTACTGTTCTACAGTGCCGTGAAATTCAAGGTGTTCATGCGTAACGTTGGTTAAAACGCCGGCATCATAAGCTACATCGTAGAGGCGTGCTGTGCATTCGGAGAGTCCGTGCGAAGTGGACTCTACTACGGCAAATTCCAGGGAGTTTGCGACCATTTCGGCAAGCATAGACTGGATTTCGAGTGATTCCGGTGTAGACTGCCGCATTGAATTTTTTTTAAGCCTGTTTCCTGTCTTGAAATTTACAGTAGATATTAAACCGGATTTTTTATCAAGTTTTTCGAGGAGCTGATGAATTAGCCACACAGTTGTGCTTTTGCCGTCTGTTCCGGTAACACCTATAACTTTGAGTTTTTTCGAGGGGTTGCCGTAAAAATTGGAAGCCATGCGCGAAAGTGCCTTTCTTGAATCTTTAACCTGAATATATGCCCTACTCTTATCGGCTGCAGGCATCCGGTCTTTGTGCTGAGTATCTGCAGACGGAACATTTACGGCGGGAAATCCTTGAGCGGACGAAGCTGAAACCAGAGAGGGAAGGGGCGTGGAATAGACAACGGCGGAGGCTCCCCTTTTTACGGCCTCGGAAATAAATCTGTGGCCGTCTGTGTGGAATCCCGCTATGGCAACAAATAAAGAGCCGGGCTGCACCTTTCGTGAATCGTATGCTATGCCGCTTATGTTAATACCGGTAGAGCCTCTCCGATTTATAATATCAACACCTTTTAACAGGCTTTGAAGTTTTTTCATTCTCATTTAGCCTATGGTAACAGCAGTTGTTTTATTCTTCAATATCTGTTACTGTTGTTTGTTATGTTTAGCGTTAGAGTAGAAGAATATTTTTCTGCGGCGCACTTTTTAAGCGACTATCACGGGAAATGCGAGAGGCTTCACGGTCATAATTACCGGGTGCGGGTTACCGTTAAGGGCAGCAAACTGGATAAGGGGGGGATGCTTCTGGATTTTGGTATTATCAAGAAAAAACTCCGTGAGATTATAGGCCTGTATGATCATATGAATTTAAATGAATGCGAGGACTTTAGGGATGGAAATCCCAGCGCGGAGAGAATTGCCTACAGTATTTATAAAAGACTTTCCCCCTTTATTGATGAAGCCCAGAATGGTCGGGCCAGCCACGGTTCTAACTTTACAATCGAAAAAGTGGAAGTTTTTGAAACGGATAAAAACCTCGCAGCATATATGCCGGATTAAAACCTAAGATGGCCGGGACAGATAATTCCCTCTTTCCGCAGTCAGAGCTTATGGATTTTAACCTTCCCTATCTCAGCAGTCAGCTAATTGCATATATAGGTAATAAAAGACGTCTCTTAAAATTCCTCTATGGGATTTTTAAGAAAATTGAATTAAAACAGAGAATACAGCGGTTTATAGAGCCCTTTGCAGGAAGTGGGTCGGTATCGAGACTTGCCAAGGTAATGGGTTATGAGACAGTTTCAAATGACTGGGAGTTTTACTCATTTGTTATCAACCTCTGCCATATAGGACTGGAAAATTATGAAAGGGAAAATCTGTTCTCTGATAAAGGCGGAATAGATAATGTCATAAACTATCTTAACAGCCTCCGTCGGCCGGCGGAAGATAAAAGGTATATTGCCCGGTACTTTGCGCCGGAAGATACCGAAGGTTCCGATTACAGGACAGAGCGCCTCTTTTATACGAAGGAAAATGCATTAAAGATTGATGCAGTACGAAACTGTATAGAAGATTGGTATCCGGGGTTTAATTTAGGCAAGAAAGAATTTAAGGAAAAAGTGGTGCTTCTTGCATCTCTGCTATATCAATGTGCAACTCACACAAATACCTCCGGTGTTTTTAAGGCATACCACAGAGGTTTCGGCGGTTTTGGAAATGATGCTCTAAAGCGGATTATGTCCCCTATTAGGCTGGAAATTCCTCTTCTGTATGAGTCGCGCAGAAAGAACAGGGTATACCGAATGGATGCCGGTGCTTTTTTAATGCGTGTTTCCGGCGACCTCTGTTACATTGACCCACCGTACAATCAGCACCAGTACGGCAGTAATTATCATCTGTTAAATACGATAGCACTCTGGGACAGACAGGAGTTTCCTCTCACCCTGGGAGATGATGGAAGGTTAAGCAATAAAGCCGGCATTAGAAGGGACTGGAAAAAAACAAAATCACTTTACTGTTACAGGGACACTGCGGTTAATGAATTTGTAAAACTAATAGATAGTATTGATGCCCGGTTTATAGTCTTAAGCTACAGTACGGAAGGCATAGTGCCCTTCGAAACCATCCTCGATATAATGGGAAACAACGGTTCTGTAAAAGTACTTTCGAGTGATTATACGAAGTACAGGGGGGGGAAGCAGAGTATAAGGCGTGAAAATCATAATATAGAGCTTGCTGTTTTAACGGACAGGGAAGAAAAATCACAGGGAGACAGACAGGCGGTTAGAAGAATGCTTCTGGAAAAGGAGTTTCTAATGCTGCTAAAACGCTCATTCTACCCTTCCTTAATTAAAAACACCTTTATCACCGAGGGAGATTCTATTGTACTGGATAAAGGCAACGGAGAATGCAGCAGGTTAAAGATGCCTTTCCTCTATATGTTTAATACGGATAATTCCTCTTTACGAGGGTTCAATATGGCTTCGCTTAATGATTTGCTGATTATTGAAATTGTAGATAAACTTAAGAAATGTCTCTGTACAGACCGAAGCGAGGAAATAGATATTCTAATCGGTATAGTGTCCGAAAGTTCTTCGAAAGAAGAACGGCTGTACTATGAGAAAAGAATTTTAAGGCTCTTAAAAAAGTTCACCTTTAAAAAGTATAAAAATCAATTTAATATTAAATTAAAGAGGCTTAAAATACTGGCAGAGGAAGATCCTGAGAAATGGAAAACTATTAAAAACGGAATTCCTGACCTGGAGAGGATAGCTATGCTCCGGTTCGCAAGCTAGAAAATTACAGGTAAAAGTAAAATGGATAAAAAAAGACTGGTTAAGTCATTGATAGACAGGAATAAGTTTAATTCCATAGCAGCCGAATACAGTAGGTTGTATAACTACTGTCTTGCTCTTATATCCGAGGGTGAAGTTGTTTTTAACATCTGCTCATCCTATAACTGGAAAAATCTGGATATCTCTGTTTATGATAGAATGATCGATGAATCTGTCAGGTGGGGAGAGCCGAATATATCCATGGATACGGCAGATATTTATATATGGTGTGCGCCGTTATGCTTTAACAATGAAACCATAGGGGGTATTTTTTCCGCCTCACGAAGCTCATCCGCCGAGAAGAACAGAGAAAAGAATGTAAGAGAGGCTTCATGGAAGCTGCTCGAAATTGTGGAGAGCCATAATTTATGCCCCGTAAGTTTAATGCAGTTGAACCGTATGACAAGCAGGATGAATGCAAGAACTGCAGAGGCCATTCATGCGGCAAAGGGAATATACTATCAGAATCCCAGAGATATTTACATGATAGAAGAACGGGCACTAATAAATGCCGTTAAAAACGGTAGTTTTGAGAGGGCCAGAGAAATCATAAACAGAATTCTAGTCGGCATATATCATCTTGGAAAACACGATTTTGATGTTTTAAAGGCTCTGGTTCTGGAGATGGTTGTACAGATGTACAGAGCGGCGGTGGAGGAGGGTGCAGACCCGAAGAATCTTCTCGGTGTTAACAGTTCGTATCTGGCGGATTTCAGTAGAATAGAAGAGGAAAAAGAGCTTTCCGACTGGCTTTCCGACTGGCTGGAAACATTTATTAAAACATCAATAGATAACACGCGCAAAAACGTTCCTGCTTCTCTCTCTGTGGCGATAGAGTATATAAAGAGCAATCTGAACAAACCGATTACAAGGGATGAAGTAGCCAGGATGTGTAATATCTCGCCCGCCTATTTTTCGAGAGTCGTAAAGCTTAGAACCGGATATACCTTTACAGAACTTCTTAACAGAATACGCATAGATTATGCCTGTTCTCTTTTAGACAGTACGGACAAGAATGTGGCAGAGGTCGGCTTTGCGTGCGGTTTTAATGACCAGAGTTACTTTACCAAAGTATTTAAAAGGAAAAAGGGTATTTCTCCGAATAACTACAAAAAAAGAATAAAGCACTAAATTACCAGCATTTGTAACAATAGTACAGGATTAGAGATTATTAGTTTATTATTATAAAATTTATAGGTATAGGTGTTTAAGAGGAGTTTAAATGAGAGGAAAATTTATTATTGTCGGTGAGAATATTCATTGTACACGGGTCGTAAAGAGCGGAGGAATTAGAACGTCGAAGCTTCCGGAAGGGGGCGAAGGTGTCAGGTTCATTTATAACGGTGAAGAAAAACTGTTAAAGGTTCCGGAAAACTGGCAGGAGGTTTCTCCGCCGTATAAGGATGGTAAAATTAAACATATTACCCTTGGTATCTATGCGGCTCTTAACGGAAAAACAGAAGAGGAAAGAAAAAACGGAGAAGACTATTTAAGCTGGATAGCGGAAAGGCAGATAGAGAAAGGTGCGGATTTTCTCGATGTAAATGTGGATGAATACACTGTATATAGTGAAAAACGTGTTGAGATAATGAAATGGCTTGTTGAATTTTTAAACGGAAAGTATTCTATTCCGCTTAGTATAGATTCTTCGGATGTTAAAACACTCAAGGCGGGGCTTGAAACATGCAGTCATGACTCTGAGCTAATGGTCAATTCGGTAAGTATGGAGAGAGAGGAGGCTGCAGACCTTATTATACGGTACAAAGCTCATGCAGTTGTGAGTGCTGCAGGAAAGACCGGGCTTCCTGTAA
>QNBI01000006.1 GCA_003641675.1 Spirochaetota bacterium
ATGACAGTAAAAAAACAGGAACTCCCCGCATACGATCCACGAGCTTCTTACAGCCAGGCTCTTTGCTATGAAATGAGTAATAGGGGGGGGTGCCATCTTGAAGGTGGTTATACTGCTATTAAAGATTACTGTGCAGGCTATGCTGAATGGCCCGGCGACCGTGTGGAAGGGACACCTTTAATTTCTAAAAATGCAACTTTAACAAACACAGTGCTAGATATAATTGGTGCATGTGTTTATACATCAACTTCTATAAGTCTGGATGAATATTCACTGCTTATACATGCGGTTACCGGACTTAATGTAAACGCTGGAATTCTCCAGCGTATTGCTCTAAGAACACTTGCCGTAGAAAGGATATTTAATACTGCCTGCAATATCACCGGTAGAGATGACTGGCTTCCGGACAGATTCTACACCGAAGAAATTACTGCCAACAGAAAAAAACTCGTGCTTAATAGGGAAGTATTTGGCAAAATGCACATGGATTACTATCATGCAATGGGATGGGATGATAACGGTAAGCCTGAAAATGAGACCCTAAATGCTCTAAAATTAGGAAAATACTTAAAAGAAATGGAGACTACGCTGTGAAAAAAAAATCATTTGATTACGTATATAATAAACTGTACTCGATTGGCAGGGCAATATGCCGTGTTAATGGAAATAATACCCACAGCGGTAATCTATCTATGCGTGACCCCGAGGAAGACAACCTGTTTTATATTACATCGAGCGGTTCGCAATGCGGAGCCCTTGTGCCAACAGACATTGTTCCCTTAAAATTCAGTGAGGTGAGCTGGGGAGATGCAAGGGCATCTACGGAATCTACAGAACACAGGAAAATACTACGGATTCCGAATTCAAATGCTGTAGTACATGCTCATTATATTAATGATACTGTTATTACATTTGATACCGAAAAGAATCATCTGTTTTTGCTTTACTCGGGTAAAGATGAGAAGGGCAGAGATGAATTTCTATTTATCCCTCTGGATCTGTATGGTTTATATATTGTGGACAGCGTTATAGTCGCAAGTTATCTGCAGCCTGTTGGATCACCTGAAATGGAAGAGAGAATACCTAAGTATTTAGCGGATAATCAGTTAACCATTGTAAAAGGCCATGGGCCTTTTGCACGGGGATCATCGCCGGAGGATGCTTTTTATCGCTTAAGTGTATTGGAAAATAGTGCAGAACTTATTCTTAATTTAAGAAGACGAGGACTTAATGTAACTAAACTTCAAAAGAAAATTAGAACTGAAGGCAAGGAAAAACTTCTGCCTTTTAAAATTCACATTTTTGAAGATACTAATTTATCAGAGCGTGAAGTGCAGGATGAAACGGTAATTTTAGATTTTAAACAGAGGCTGAATTATAATTATGATCACTATATTGGCGCATACGGTACGGGTTCTATGAGCCAGAAAGTCTCTGCAGACGAGATGATATACTGTCCTATGTCTTCTGTACCGGAAGGACTTGACTTTCCTTTATACAGAAAAAAAATACAATTCGAAGAAAATGATGACACGGATTTAAAACTTCATAAATTAATATATCAGAATACAGTCCAGAATACATGTATGATTACCGCGAATGCTCTTGCCACTTCGGAAGGTATGGTTGTTTTGGCAGAAAAATATGGGCTTTCTGTGCTCTATGAGGAAAACGATAAAGTTTCTTATAAGCCGGAAGATCATCCTGTTGTAACACCTATAGATGCAGAGGCTATTTATCTAAATCCACGGCTCGGTCTTGTTGATATTTTCCGATTAAAGGATATGACACCCAACAATCCGATACTTAATATGCTGAGATGGTATAAAGGATGTTGTATTGTTGCAGGTTACGGTGTTGTTTCTACTGGCGATACAACTCTGGAACAGGCAGCTCATAATGCATCGTCTGCAGAGAGAATAGCCCGTTTTCGAACAGAGGTTTACATTAACCATAAGCTGCTGGGTGGGCCTTCCATAGAGGATTTTGAATTAAAAACGCTTTAGGGGTTTAGGAATTATGAATAATAAAAAAGTATATACAGAAGAAAAGAAGAATATCGGTATTATTATTTTAAATAATCCGGAAAAAAATAACACTTTCGATGTGGAATTAGCTGTTCAGCTTAATGAGGCTCTTCTGGAATTCGAAAACAAAAAGAGTATTCGTGTTGTTATAGTTAAGGCAGAGGGTAAAAATTTCTCCATGGGTATATCATTGGATGAGTTTAAAGACAAAACTCACAGAGAATATACGGAATTTATTAGACTTATGGACAAACATAACCATACTATTGCAGAGATGAAAAAACCTGTAATTGCATCGGTACAGGGGTATGCTGTAGCTAATGGTGCTGGTTTGGTTTTTGCAAGTGATCTTGCTGTAGCGGGTGAAAGTGCTAAAATTGGTACTACCGCTATTAATGTAGGTTTAATATGTTTAGGTCCTGCGTCTCCTCTTGTAAGGCTTGTTGGTAGAAAGAAAGCTCTTGAAATGATACTAACTGGGGAAATATTAACAGCCCAAGAGGCTAAAGAACTCGGTCTTATAAACAGGGTGGTTCCCGATACTGAATTAGAAAATGAAACACTAAAATTAGCGGAACTGCTTGCTTCAAAAAGTCCATTTGCCCTTATGGCCGGGAAGCGTGGTATTTATGCTTTACAGGATGTTTCCTACCATGAAGGAATAGATTATATGTCTGAGCTTTTTGCTGGGTTATGCGCTACCGAGGATGCAGAAGAGGGTGTAAAGGCTTTTATTGAAAGAAGAAAACCTTTATGGAAAATGAAATAAGAACTATAATTATATAAATGACTGTTAAACAGGGGGTATAAATAATGTTAAAAGGAATACCTAACATTTTATCACCGGACTTATTAAAGATACTAATGGAAATGGGACATGGTAATGAACTTGTAATAGGGGACGGCAACTTTCCGGCTGCATCGTATGCCCAGAGGCTTATCAGGCTGGACGGCCACAATGTCCCTGAAGTTCTGGATGCTGTTCTAAAGTTCTTTCCACTGGATACTTTTGTGAAAACTCCCGTTGCCGTGATGTCGGTTGTACCGGGTGATTCTACAAAACCGGAACGTTACGATGACTTTAAAAATCTGGTAAAGAAGTATAATCCGGATTTTAAAGATTTTGAGTATGTAGAGAGGTTCGACTTTTACGAAAGAACAAAAAAAGCTTATGCAGTAATAGCAACAAGCGATCTTGCTCTATATGCCTGTATAATCCTTAAAAAAGGTGTTTTAACGTCTCAATAGCCGATTTTAGTTATTCATCTCAAATTTCATACGTTCTATAACATCATTCTGTAGTTCTTTATTTAATGGGGTGAAAAATGCACTGTAGCCTGCTATCCTTACCATAAGGTCGCGGTACTGCTCCGGCTTTTTTTGAGCGTCTCTAAGAGTTTCATCATCTACAACGTTAAACTGAATATGGTACTGGAAATTATTAAAATGCGTTTTAACTAATGCAAGAACACGTTTTCTTCCTTCCGGGGTTTTAAGTGTTTCCGGTGTAAGACGCATATTAAAAATTGAACCTTTTTGGAACCAAATGCTTGGAAGTTTACCCTCTGAATTGATAGTCGCTGTCGGACCGTGTTTTTCGGAGCCGTTTGTTGGTGAAACTCCATTATTGACAGGTTCGGTGGCTTTTTTGCCGTCAGGAAGAGCACCTACGGATTTGCCAAATGCAACATTTCCTGTAACAGAACTCTGGCTAAGGGCAAATGTAGCCGGAATAGGACCTTTCCCATAACGGGAACTTTTAAACTCTTTCTGATAGGTTGAACCGAGATATTCGCTTATTTCTACCATCCATTTGTCTGCGTAATCATCATCGTTTCCAAATTTTGGAGCTTTATTTAAGAGAAGGTTGCGTATTTCTTCTCCTGTAGGTGAAGTAGTATCATCTTCGAAATTAGTTTTTAGAGCATGCATAAGCTGTTCTGCGGTAAGTATTTTTTTGTCGAATAGTACATATTCTATTGCTGCAAATGAATTACCTGCCGTAACTGCTCCGGCAACCGGCCCGCCGTCTGCGGTATAGATAGCCCCGCCTTCAATAAGGGATTTTCCTCTTTCAATACAGTCATGAACCAGAGAAGAACGAAAAGCATTCTGGTCGTGCAAAATATGCATTTCATCGCTAATATGTTCTGTTATAACCTGCAAGGTCATATAATAGTGAAGCTGCTTTTTAAATGCATTCATTATTTCTCTGGTGTTTTTAAAAGTTGTAAGATCACCGTCACCGGGCAAAAGTGTAATTCCCGTATTTGGATCTTTGCCGTTATTTATCGTCATTTCAAAAATTTTTCCTACATTAAGCCACGATCCTTTTGCTGCAAAGTCCCATTTTCCGGGGATTGATGCTTCGATACAACCAACCGGCGCCCATCCATATTGGTCTTCTTTTTTAATTCCCATATTGTTTAAAATACGCATAACTCCAAGATCATTGTAAAGTGCCGGTTGGCCGCCTTTGTGTTGTTCAATGACCTGGAGGGCTCTGTCCATAAATTCATCACTTGTCCCGGGAAACCATTTTAGAGAAACAGAAGGTTTTGCCAACTTTAAATCGGCTGTTGAGTCCAAAATAACATATGTCAAATCATTTACTGCATCCTTACCGTCTGCAGTTTGTCCTCCAATGGCAAGATTTTCGGCGAGATGATAACCGGGGAAATACTCGCTATCCGGCCATGAACGTAATTTATTAATCTCATTGGCTTTAATAAAGAATGATTCAACTATTTCAAGTGCTTTTTCTCTGTTAATTATTTTATTTTCAATATCGTGCTTATAATAAGGCCATAAATACTGATCGAAACGGCCAAGTGAAATTGCATGCCCATTTGTCTCTATCTGTAGTATTAATTGAATAAACCATACTGTCTGTACTGCCTGCCAGAAAGTCTGGGCGGGATTAGCAGGCACCTGCCTGCAGTTGGCAGCCATTTCAATAAGTTCTTTTCTCCTAGTGAAATCCGTGCAGGTTTTTGCTTCTTTGTCTAGAAGTTCTGCAAAACGGTTTGCAAAATTAATAACAGCTTCATTCGCAGTAATTACTGCCTGTAAAAACCAGTACTGGTTAATAGTGCCGGGTTCGGTTAAATCCAGCAGTTGTATTCTCTTTTTAGCTTTGTCAATAACATAGTTAAGCCCATGTTTTAATACCATTTCATGGTCAGGAAGGACATTCCCAAGTCCAGCAGCAGCACACCACGTGTCATCTATTGCATTGATCTCCCAAGCAGTTTTTGCCTCCTCTGGAAGCTGACTCCATATATTTTTAAATAAAGTTTTGTCCTCCCAGTAATCGATGGTGTTGAGAATTTTCTTTTTCGTATCTTCGGTATAGGTAAACTGATCGCATGGCCTTTCAGAAAAATGATAAGGGTTACCTTGAAATTCTTTAACGATCCAATCAACAGAATATTCAGGAAAGACAGGAGCTCCTCTAACAGTACTGGCCTGGTTTCCTACAATAAGCTCTCCGTCACGAACAAAAATGGTCATTTTATCAAGAACTTCATAGAGCGATTGCGCTCTTCTCTTTACAATAGGTTTCCCCTCGGTTTTTTTCATAGATTCTGTAAAGATAACAGCTCTTTCCGGGCATATCTCCGGTATCTTTTCTATTAGACCTTCTCTGAGTTTTTGAATCCTCGTATTCATAGAAACCCCCTTATGAAAACGCTTTCATAATATATTTATAGAATATCATATTATTATTAACTTTGCAAATAAAAAATAACGATTATAATAAAATTATTAAAAATATTTAACGAATAAGTGCTAAATAACGGTAATGTCTATTGTTCTTGACAAATAGTAGATACATCAATAATATTTTAGTTGGAAGCGTTTTCATGGAATTAAGGATAATAGATTGACAAAATATACAATTACAGAGATCGCAGAGATGTGTAATACATCCCCTACGACAGTATCTCGTGTACTAAATAACCCTAAATTAGTTGCAGAGCCTTTAAGGTCTAGAATACAGGACAAAATGAAAGAAGTTGGTTACAAACCAAATCCGTTTGCTTCCAGGTTAAGTTCTAAATCTAAGTGGGGCTTGGCACTCTTTGTATTTGATATTCTAAATCCTTTTTTTGCTCTAATTATGCGTAAAATAAGTCATTTAGCCATGCAACACGGTATCCCATTAACTGTTTGCGACACAGAGAATAATAGAGAAAAAGAAATGATATATCTTGACTATCTTCTAGATAACAAAATCGGGGGAATAATATTTGCGGAAGGTATATCAATAGAGACAATAGAAAGGGCTCTGAAATACACAGAGACAGTACTGATAGACCGGCAATTTAAGGAAGGCGTTGTTTCGGAAGTAACAAGCGATAATTATAATGGAGGTCGACAGGCAACTGAATACCTTCTGCAGCTAAACCACAAGAATATCGGATTTATAGCAGGACCGGATAAATGGCCATCCGCGGAAGAACGTTTACGCGGATATTGCGATGCTCTAAAAGCACGTGACATACCAATAAAGAAGGAACTAATTTTCCATGGAGATTTACGCTTTGAATCGGGAATTAGGGCTATGGAGTATTTTTTAACTCTGCCGAAATGGCCGACAGCAATTTTTAGCGCTAATGATCAGATGGCATTTGGCGTAATGAGTAAGGCAAGAATCTTGAACATATCTATACCGGAGGATCTTTCTATTGTCGGGTTCGACAATATTCCATTTAACAATTTTTATGATACAAAACTAACTTCTGTGGAACAAGATATTCAAGCCTTGTGCAACAGCGCTTTTGACATAATGCTTAGGAAACTCGACAATAGATTAAAAGAAAATGGGGTAAGAAGAATTATAGTTCCGACAAAACTAAAAATAGGCGAAACATGTCGTAAACTTATTGGAAAGGTTAATGGCTTATAACATTTCAAAAAATTCTACCAGTACATCCGTAAAGTACGCTAATGTTTTCGAAATAGAGCGTTATGCAACAAAAGATGGACCCGGTATTAGAACCGTTGTTTTTTTTAAGGGCTGTAATTTAAAATGTATATGGTGTCAGAATCCGGAATCACAACTTATGAAACCGGAAGTTATGTATTCGAAAGAACAATGTGCAGGATGTCGAAAGTGTATATTTGCATGTCCTAATGGTTCTGTAGAAGAAATCCCCCCCCTTGGTTTTATAAGTAATCATAATACTTGTATTTTATGCGGCGCATGTGTAGATGCGTGTTTCTATGATGCTCGTAGAATTGTGGGTAAAAAATATACAATTGAAAGCATAATGGAAGAAATTCTTAAAGATAAGGCTTTTTATGATAATTCTGGGGGTGGTGTTACTTTTTCGGGAGGCGAACCTTTACTGCAGCATAGGGCAGTTTTAGAATTGGCAAGCAGGTGTAAAAGTATGGGCATTCATACTGCTCTGGAAACAGCTGGCCATGTTGACTGGACTGTTTTTAATGAAATAATTCCGAATATGGATTTAATATTTTATGATGTAAAGCATATAGATGAAAAATTACACAAAGAGTATACAGGGGTTTCCAACAGGCTCATTTTGCAAAATTTGCAGAAATTGAGCATGCATTTTGATAATATTGTAGTTAGAATACCAATAATACCAAAGGTAAACAACACACTGGATGTACAGAGAAAAATATATCATTTCCTTTTAGAATCTACGAGAGTGAAGACTGTAGAACTTCTCCCCTTTCATAGGCTGGGTGCAGCCAAATATAGTGGCCTGGGCCGGGTTTATAAAATGGGAACTGCAAAAAACCTGCATAAAGAAGACTGTCGTCCTTTTGCAGAGGAGGCAAGCAAATTGGGTTTAAATGTTCGTATTGGTGCAGTATAGAAGTGAAAGGAATTGAACTTTCCAGGCATTATTACAAAAGGGTTGTAATGCCGGCGTTTTCTAAAAGGTATCGCCCGTTTATCAATTCTATGGCCTTCGGACTAATAGGGCCCGGTTCAGAATGTTATGGTTACGGGCCGGTAAAGGGTTTTGATGGAAAATCCCAAAGAGACGGGATTACTTCTGTTCCGGCCTTTTTTAAACGTTTTCTTGGATTTAATCGGCTGCATAATACTATAAAAGAATGGCTTTCAATAAAAGAGGAAATGCTTTCCGTATGTACAAATGGAGAAGTTTTTGATGATTTTAAAGCGGATTTACCGCCTTTTCTATAAATGGGAGTATCGTGCTTTAAGAAAGCTTGGGGATTTAGGTGAAAACTTGTATAAAAAATTAGTAGCCGTTTCTGTTTCTAATACAAAAGAAACCGTGTTTAGCAATATTAAAAAAATTGTAGCGATTCTAATAAACGAAATAATTAAACTTGGGCTTAAGTTTAAAAGAAATGGAATATTTCTGCAGAACTGCGGATTTTCTATAGAGGAAAGCATAGATAATAAGATATTAAGAAGCGTTAAAGGCTATATTGAGTAGAGGAGAAAAAAGTATGAAAAAATGCGGTAAGGATACAATAGAAAAAATTATTAAACTGGAAAAAGAGATGTTTATAAGAGTACCTACGAGAAATAATCCGCCATGCAGAGAGGATATAGAAGCTTTTAAAATTCATAGGAAAAGCCAATTTTCTGTTTGGTCGGAAAAAACTTGCCAGAGTTATATGAAAGATCTCATTGAAGCAGAATTCAAAGGGGATAATTTAATGACATTAAAATATGCAAGAATGGATAATTTAATTCTTTCTCCATCGGGAAATGTTCTAATAGGTAGAATAATTAGTCAGTTTATAGAATGGCAGAAAGAGGTTATAGATGAATATCCTAATGTAATGAAAGGTGCAAGGGATATAGATGGTTTTGCTAAATACCTAAAAGCTGAAATGCAAACATATTCGGATAAAACAATTGAATATCTCTGGGGTGATGTTAAATCATATATTAAAGAAGGCTCTAATATGTCTTTGGAATTATACAAGGCTCTTGCTAATTTGGCTGGATATAAAACACTTAAAGATATGGAATCTGCTTTGAAATCAAAATAAACAATAAATAAATTAGAAACATTTTTTTAATTGTTAGGGTCAATGTTATTATTAACAGCTAAATAGTGTAAATAGACAAATAAATACAAAAAAAATATTTTAAGGCACATATTTTTTTAAAATAGTATTGACATACACCATGGTTATGTTATAATAATAACCTATGAAATCGTTTTCATTATAATTAAGGTTTCAACATTATATTAGGAAAACATGCATAATTATATATGCGTGAAAAATAAAATCCTATAAGGAGGACGTATGTCAAAGAAAATTTTAATTGTGGTTCTTGTAGCTCTTCTGCTGCCATTGGGGCTTGTAATTGCCGGCGGGCAGAAAGAAGGTGGGGCAAAAGCGGCGTCTAATCTAATGGTTATTATTACTCCGGATAAAGACAACACTTTTTTTACAGCAGAAGCAGATGCTGCCAAGGCAAAAGCCGAAGCGCTGGGTTATAAAACTCTTCTTGCTGTGCATGGTGATGATCCTGTGAAAGAAGGCAATCTAATAGATACAGCGATTGCTCAGAAAGCAGCGGCTATTATTATTGATATAGCCAATGCAGATGCTTCTCCGAATAATCTTAAGAAAGCCACCGATGCAGGCATTCCCGTATTCTGTATGGACCGTGAAATAAATGCGACAGGCATAGCCAAGGCTCAGCTTATTTCGAATAACTTTCAGGGTGCAAAGCTTGGTGCACAGTATTTTGTTAAATTAATGGGTGAAAAGGGTAATTATGTTGAACTTGTCGGAAAAGAGTCGGATACAAATGCAGGTGTTCGCTCTAAAGGATTTCACAACATAATTGATCAGTATCCTAATATGAAAATGGTAGCCCAGCAGACTGCAAACTGGAGCCAGACAGAAGCTTATTCTGTAATTGAATCTGTTTTACAGGCTCATCCCGAGGTTAACGGTATTATTTGTGGAAATGATACCATGGCACTTGGTGCTCAGGCTGCAATAGAGGCAGCGGGTAGGAGCGATATTATTGTAATGGGATTCGACGGTAACGATAATGTTCTTGCTTCGATTTTACAGGGCAAAATAGACGGAACTGTAATGCAGCCGAATGCTAAGAATGCCGATATGGCTGTTGAACTTGCTGACAAATATATTAAGACAGGTTCTACCGGTATGAGTGAAGAGAAAATACTTAACGACTGTTTTCTTATTACTCCTAAAAATGCTGATCAGTGGAAAGGTTATAGGAAGATTAAATAATCTTATGTAATAATTACTATGCTAAGTAGGGAATCTAATCTTTTAAGATTGGATTCCCTTTTATTAAGTGAAAATAGGATTAAAATTTCGAAATACAGGTTAGAGCGGGAGTAAGTACTATGTTACGGATTTTTAAAAAAATACGGATCTGTATCTTTATTTTGATTGTTTCGTTTCTAATTATTGACGCATGTACAATAAAAAAAATAAACGAAGTCGATAAAAATAAAAGTAAAGATAAATATTCCACATGGACAAAAAGCGGAAAAAAGTTTGACCCTGTGGAGTATGTTAATAGTATCTGGAGTACAAAACTAATACCTGAATTTAGAACTAAATCTACCGATATAAAGTTGGTTTTAAGTGCGTTAAAAAAAGACAGAAAAAATGGTATTAAATTGTATGGCCGTATAAGGAAATTCGGTGGAACTAGTGCCGCGTTTAGAGTAAAGGGTAAGGCTAAAGTATTAAAATATGACAATAGTTCTATGAATGGGTTATTACTTCTTGACTTATTGCCGCCGGATGGCAAAAAGGATTTAGATTTGCAGGTAGGACCCGTTATTCGGCAAACAGCGATAAGGGATTCGGCAGATTTTATAACTTTTACTGATGTTGGTAATCAGTTGCAGTTTGCAAGCCTGGCAGATGAACTTAATAATCGTATAAAAAAGGAAGTAATTAAACCTTTGGATCTTGAACATATTGCAGGGGAAACAATTTCTTTTTTGGGCGCTTTTAAATTGGAAGAATCCGATAGTATAGATGATATTGCAATAACTCCAATAGAAATTAAAGTTGTTAAAACAATCGCAAAGTAAGGTAATATTATGAAAGAAAATAGCAGTTTTCCTCTAATGGAAGCTAAAAACATTAGAAAGGTTTTCCCTGGGACTACTGCCCTGCATAATGTGGATTTTAAAATATTCAAGGGTAAGGTTAATGCACTTGTAGGAGAAAATGGTGCAGGTAAATCTACACTTATGAAAATTATTGCAGGAATAGAAAAACCTACCTCTGGAACACTCTATATGTACGACAGTAAAGGAGAGGCGGAAGAGGTCTCGTTTAATTCTACCAGAGATGCTGTTAGAAAAGGTATTGGTATTGTTCATCAGGAACTTAATCTTTTTTCCAATCTTGATGTAGCAGAAAATATTTTCATGAATAAGGAAATTAATAGGTACGGTTCATTATATATTGACCATAAAAGCCAGTATGAAAAATCAAAGGAAATTCTGCATAAACTCGGGCAGAATATAAATCCTAGTACCATAGTTAGGGATTTGCGCTTAGGACAACAACAAATAGTCGAAATTGCAAAAACCATGATTGAAGATCCCAAAATACTTATTATGGATGAACCAACCTCTTCTTTAAGTATTCAGGAAGTACAGGTTTTATTTAACGTAATTTCAGATTTAAAAAAGCATGGGGTAGCTGTTGTCTATATTTCACATCGTCTTGAGGAGATAAAAGAAATTGGAGATTATATCACTATTTTAAGAGATAGCAAGCTTGTAGATTTCGGTGAAGTAAAACAAATGGAAATGAAGGATATAATAGAAAAAATGGTGGGACGTGATCCTAATAAATTTTTTACCGGACAAGCACATATTTCCGGAAAAGAGCTTTTACGTATAAAAAATATGACTTTACCGAGATATGGCGGCGGTTTTACCTTTGAGAATATTAGTTTTTCCGTTAAAGAAGGGGAAATACTTGGTATATATGGTCTTATGGGTGCTGGAAGAACAGAACTGCTTGAAAGTATAATGGGTATAAATGAAAATGCAACAGGTGAAATATGGCTCGAAGGTAAAAGATTAGATAATAAGGATACAAAGCAGCGAATACAACATGGACTTGTATTAATTCCTGAAGATAGGCAGCGTGAGGGGCTTTTTACAAACCTTTCTGTCGCAATGAATCTAACCATGTCTAGCATTAAGAGGTTTTTAAAAGGTTTCCATATTATAAAAAGGCTGGAAGAAAAACATGTACATGAGGTAATTGATGAAATGGGCATTAAAGTTTCTTCACCGGATGTCTCTGTAAACGCCTTAAGCGGGGGGAATCAGCAAAAAGTTGTAATTGGAAAGGGATTATTAACTCAACCTAAGGTTCTGTTAATGGACGAGCCCACAAGAGGAATCGATGTTGGTGCAAAATCGGATGTGTTTGAGATTATGAACCGTATGGCAAATGAGAAATTCGGTGTAATTTTTGTTTCTTCAGAATTGGAAGAGATATTTTCTATGTCGGATAGAATAATTGTACTATCAAAAGGTAAAATAACAGGAGAATTTGACCGTTCGAAAGCAACAGAAGAGGAAATCAGGAAGGTGTCAGAAATTGGGCACGGAATTACTGCAACAGCATAATAGATGGAGGTGTAAGTAGTATTTATGGCAGCTGAAGTTAAGAAAAATGCAAATATCGGATTTTCATTGGGAATGCTTGTTTTAAAATTAAGAACATTAATTGCATTCTTTGCCGTTATGATAGTTTTTGCAATTATTGCACCAAATTTTTTATCTATCGGAAATTTAATAGAAATGGCAAAACATTCTGCGATTTGGGCGATACTGGCAATGGGCAT
Source organism: Spirochaetota bacterium (assembly GCA_003641675.1). Classification (GTDB taxonomy): domain Bacteria; phylum Spirochaetota; class Spirochaetia; order SZUA-6; family SZUA-6; genus SZUA-6. Next base: position 12,868 of record QNBI01000006.1, read on the forward strand.
GGCTTATGTAATAATTGGAGGAGGTATTGATCTTTCAGTTGGTTCTATTGCAGGTTTGTGCGGTATGCTGGCCGGGGGATTAATTGTAGAAGGTTTACAGCTTCCAGTATTTGGCATCGTAATTTATTTCCATACAATAATGATAATTTTAATTGTACTGCTTATAGGAGTTCTACTTGGTGCGATTAATGGGCTGTTCATTACAAAACTAAGTGTTGCACCTTTTATTGCAACTTTAGGTATGCTTTATATGGCACGTGGTTTTGCTCTGTTACGCTCTGGCGGTAAAACTTTTCCCAATCTTGTAGGAAATCCTTCTCTTGGGAATACCGGGTTTCCATTTTTAGGAGCCGGATACATTCTCGGTCTTCCTGTAATTGTATGGCTTGCTGTTATAATTGCAGTAATAGCAGCATATGTATCTAAAAAAACACCCCTCGGCAGGCATGTTTATGCTGTAGGAGGAAATGAAGATGCCGCCATTCTGTCCGGAATTCGAGTAGACAGAATAAAGATGTATACGTATATGTTTTCCGGCTTCACTGCGGCACTTGTCGGTCTCATTTTAGCTTCACAACTTGTGGCATCGCATCCCGCTACCGGAGAGAGTTACGAACTTACTGCAATCGCTGCAGTTGTTCTCGGAGGCACCTCTTTAAGTGGAGGGCGAGGTACAATCGGAGGTGCAATAATTGGCGCACTTATTCTCGGTGTTCTCAATGACGGTCTCGTTATGGTTGGTGTTTCGTCTTTCTGGCAGATAGCAATCAAGGGAATGGTTGTCGTTCTGGCAGTCATTATAGACCAGTATCAACTTAAAAAACAGGATGAAGCGGCTCTGCGTGAGCAAGCAGTAAGTGATATTAATGGTACGGCTGCGGCGTGATCGATCTTTGGCTATTTTAATATTTTCTTAATTGTATTATATATGCCTTTTCTATCTATTCCATAATATGAACGGATTTGATCTCTCGGGCCTGCTTTAGAGAATTGTCCTTCTGTAATACCGAGACGGATAAAGTCTGTATCTAATTTATTTTCTGCGATAATTTCCGCTGTAAGACTCCCGATTCCGCCGTGCAATGAATGTTCTTCCACAGTAACCACTTTTTTTGTTTTTAATATGGAATTTAAAATTCCATCTCGATCTAAAGGCCTTATTGAGGGAATATTTAAAAGTTCAACATCTATAGATTCCTTTTCGAGGTCCAGGGAAGCTTTATAAGCTTTGTTGACTAAAGAGCCTAGCGAAATAAGAGTAACATCGCTTCCATGTCTTAAGATATCAACTTTACCAGGTGTAAATCTGTACTCTTTGTTGTGTAAATAGGGAAAGAGACCGTTATCCATTCTAATATACATGGGACCCTTATTCTTAAGAGCATATAAAACTATCTGTTCTGTCTCCACAGGGTCCGAAGGGGCAAATATTTTAATGTTCCCCAATCCAAGCATTATTGAAATGTCATCTATTGCATAATGCGTGCTTCCTAAGGACCCGTATGCAACTCCTGCATTTAATCCGAACAGTTTTACATTCGTTTCGGAATAACAAACATCATTCTTAACCTGCTCATTCGAACGGGCAATTAGAAAAGGAGCGGCATTTGCAGTTACAGAAACATAACCACTTAAAGACAAACCGACAGATATGCCCACTAAATTCTGCTCTGCAATTCCGACATTTACAACTCGTTCTGGGTATAGTTCCTGAAATGGAGCAATCTTAGAGGTACTTGTTGAATCTCCGACTACTACTACAAGGTTTATACCCTCTTTTACCGCTTTTATAAATGTTTCTACCATAATATTGCGGAGGTCTGTTTTTTCGGATACACCCATTATTCGAGCTCCTCTATGGCTTCCGTTACCTGCTCCCCGACTGGGACTTTGTGGTGCCATACTGCTTTGTCTTCTATAAATGAGATTCCCTTTCCCTTTATGGTGTGCGCAATGAGAGCGTGGGGTTTGCCGCAGCTTAAGTCCAGATTGTTTGTCTGTTCTATAATTTCCGCCGGGTTGTGTCCGTCAATATCTTTTGTATCAAATCCAAAGGCGTCCAATTTGTCCTTTAAGGGCTCTACAGACATTATCTTTCTGGTTCTGTCTGCGAGCTGCAGAGTGTTTCTGTCTATTATTAGTATTAAATTATCAAGTTTAAATTGGGAAGCACTCATGGCAGCTTCCCATACAGAACCTTCCTGAAGTTCTCCGTCGCCTGTTAAAACAAAGACCCTGTAGTTTCTTTTACTGAGTTTTGCACCCAGTGCTAATCCGACACCAACGGAAACACCATGGCCGAGTGCTCCGGTGTTTAGTTCAACAGCTTTAATCTTTTGCTTTACAGGATGCCCCGGAAGCCTGGAATCAAACTTAAGGTAGGTGTCTAAAAGCGATTCCTCTATATATCCTGCTTCTGCCAATGTACAGTAAAAACCTCCGGCTCCATGTCCTTTACTTAAGATAAAGTGGTCCCTATTAGGGTTTGCAAGGTCATCTTTGTTTATATGGAGTATGTTGAAAAAAAGAGAAGCAAGAATATCCGTTTCTGAAAGATCTGCTCCGGTATGGCCCTGCCCTGCATGAGAATTCATGAGTATTATTTTTTTCCGTATATTCTTCGCACGTTCCTTAATTTTATCCGGAGGTAAAGAATATTCATTAGTAATCATAACAAATAAAATATTATCGTAAAAAATAGTAAACGTCAACAAATATAATAGTAATAAATAGAAAATATAGAAAAGAAAAAGAAAAGTATGAATTTTATTCTGCGATAATAACTTTAACGCCTCTTTTTTCTAATTCTTTATGGATGGAATCGGGTATGTCTTTATCTGTTATAAGGTAATCTATCATTTCTGCTGGACCCAGCAATGCAAAGCAGATTTTACCTATCTTAGTAGAATCTGCAACAAGGTATACTTCGGTTGCAGACTCTATCATGGCTTGTTTTACAGCTATATCATTAAAACCGGGATATGTCAGCCCGTTGTCTGGCGAAATACCTCCGGCAGCAAGGAAGAGTTTATCAACATGGATATGGTCGAAAAAAGCTGCTGCCTTTTCCCCGGTCAGAGATAGGGTAGGGGCCTTAAAATCACCGCCTGTTACCAT
>QNBI01000007.1 GCA_003641675.1 Spirochaetota bacterium
ATGGAAAACGAACAGCAGTCAGGGGACCGCATACCTTTATAACGGGTCAATATCCGGCATTACCAGCTCATCTACAGGATCTGCAAATGCAACATTTATGGGAGAAGCGTCTTCTGATTTCGGATTCGCATCTTCATGTACGGATATTAACGGGGATAATTATGCAGATGCAGTTATCGGAGCATACAGTTATGGCAGCAACAGGGGAAGGCTTTATATTTTCTTAAGCAACGGAGCTGCTGGAATCCAGGGCACAATTGCAGCAGCCTCTGCAGATACCGTAATAAGCGGAGAGGCAAGTTCACAGCTTGGCTATTCAATCGCCCCATAGCACCACAATTTTTTACTCAATCCCATATTCTTTTATTTTATTGATAATTGTGCGGCGGGATATCCCAAGCTCTTCTGCGGCTTTTGTCTTGTTTCCCTCCCAGCGATGAAGCGCCTTTTTAATAGCGTACCGTTCCAGAGCTTTTAAGGTATAGGGAGGACCGTATACAGGGCCATCGGGCAGGCTGCCGGGCCTGGCATTAATGTTTCCGGGTAAATCTATGGGCAGGTCACTGGCGGTTATTGTTTCACCCTCTGCAAAGATAAAGGCCCGTTCAAGAATATTTTCAAGCTCCCGGACATTACCCGGAAAATTGTAACTCTTAAGCTTCTTAACAGCACCCCCTGTGATTCCTGTAATTTTTTTCCCTATTTTCCTGTTTAGTTTTTCTATAATACTCCCTGTAAGCATTGGTATATCTTCCAGCCTTGCTCTTAAAGGAGGAATTTCTATATGAACAACATTAAGCCTGTAGTACAGGTCCTCACGGAACATTTTTTTCTCTATTAGATATTCCAAATTCCTGTTTGTAGCTGATATTATCCGCACATTAACGGGAATAAGCTGAGTCCCTCCCAGCCGCATAATTTTGTGTTCCTGAATAACACGAAGCAGTTTCACCTGTAAAGCCGGGGGCATCTCCCCTATTTCATCGAGAAAAAGAGTTCCGTAGGATGCAAGCTCGAACATGCCAGGTTTTCTCTCTACTGCTCCGGTAAAAGCCCCTTTTTCGTAACCGAAAAGTTCGCTTTCTACAAGACTTTCCGGGATTCCTCCGATATTAACAGGAATAAAAGGACCCTCGTAAACAGATGACTGTCTGTGAATCATCCGTGCTGCAACCTCCTTTCCCGTTCCGCTTTCTCCCGTAATTAAAACGGTTGTCGGAGTCTGTGCTACTTTTTCTATTAAACTTTTTATTTTTCTTACACTCTCGCTGTTTCCGATAAGTTCACTTTCAAGATTTTGAGTATGCTTTCCCGATTCCACCGCATTTTTAAACTTCTGGTCTTCCACAATTCTATTAAGACGCAAAAGAAGTTCATCGGAAGAAAAAGGTTTCACAATATAATCCGAAGCCCCGTATTTAAGCGCATTTACAGCATCATCTATTTCACCGTAAGCAGACACCATAACAACGGGTATACGCAGGCCTTCGTCCTTTATCCATTTAAGAAGTTCAAGCCCGTTAAGTCCCGGCATTTTCAGGTCTACCACTGCTGCGGAGAATACAGAATTCTCAAGCACCCGCTGGGCGGATAATCCGTTCTCTGCACATTCCACATCTATACCTTCTATCTCCAAAAGCCGTTTAATAGAGGTACGCATATTTTTATCATCATCAACAACAAGTATTTTCAAAACTCCCGCTCTCTTTTCAAAGTAACTCTTGCTTCCATGCCGCCGCCGTGCCTGCTAATAAGCTCAATTCTGCCGCCGGCTGCTTCTACAAATCTCCTCGAAATAGAAAGGCCAATTCCCGAACCCTGTGCCTTTGTCGTAAAAAAAGGCTCAAATAAATGTGCACGAATCTCCGGGGAAATACCGCTGCCTCTGTCTAAAACAGAGATAGTTACAGTTTTTTTATCTGTCTTCACTTTTATCTCTATTCTGGAACCTCCGTCACAGCTCTCTGCAGCATTCTGGATAAGATTCTCAATAATAGATCTCAGCCTTTCTCTGTCGAATAATATATAAATTTTATCATCCGATAAAGCATCCGATAAGGTACCTGAAAGTCTGTCAAAAACAATATTGCCGCCCATTCTTTTAACAAGACCTGCAAGGTACTCATTGACCTCTATACAGACAGGTTCACCAAGGGGATTTTTAAGAAAATCATGGATACGGTCCGTTAATTTCCTAAGCCTTGCCGTTTCCTCGGAAATTACCCTTAAATCATCAAGTCCCTCTTTAGAAGTAAATCTTTTAAGAATATCTGTACGGAGCTGAATCGCTCCGAGGGGATTCTTAATCTCATGCGAAAGGGTCCTGGCCGCCTGCCCTAAATGAACAAGCTGTTCCTGAGCCTTTAACCTGTTTTCATAACGGATGTTCTTCCTGTATATAAGCTGAATAAGAAAGAGGGATGCACCTAAAAACAGAAGAACCATAACAAGCGACAGAGTGAGTATTTTTTCTCGCAGCCAATAATTTTTAATGTTTATTTCCAGGTAGAACCCGCCTGGCCGGTCAACTCTAAGAATTTTATCTTCCGCTTTTCCACCGGAATGAGGAGGCACCGGTGGCCTGCGTTTTAGTTTCCTGACAAGTTTAACTGTTAGTCTGTTCTTATTAAAAGTAAAGAGTGAACCTTTTCCGTTAATATTTAAAAAATCCAGATGGATAGGCGCAGTACCGAAAACCTTAATGGCCCTGCCCTCTTTATTGTAAATACCGAATCCTAGTACACTTTTATCGGGTATACTGTTTAGATCCGGATTCTGCCGAACCATTTCGCTTAATGAAAAAAGCAGTTGCTCTGTTTCGTACTGATTAAGAAGTCTATTCTTTATCCTTTCACCGCGTATTATAAAAACAAAGAGAATCCCAATTACTATAAACAGAATGACAAGCAACGAATAGACAAAATATTCCCCTTTAGGCTGCTTAAAAAGCTGTCCAAATCGTATTTTCCTACTCATACATAAGAGCCTCTACAGGCTGGAGCTTCGAAGCCTGCACAGCCGGATAAAGACCGAAGAAAATCCCGACAGCACTGGAAAAGAGAACTGCCAGAAGAAAAGCGCTGAACTTAGGCGCGAAGAGCCACTTTAGAAAGAGAGTGATTATATAGCTCATACCTACACCGAAAGCAATTCCTATAAGCCCTCCGAAAAGAGTAAGCACAACAGCTTCTACCAAAAATTGCCCCCGTATAACCTTCGGTGTAGCTCCAAGTGCTTTGCGTATTCCTATTTCCTTTGTCCGTTCCGCAACAGATACCAGCATAATATTCATTATACCTATACCGCCGACAATAAGCGAAATCGCCGCTATTCCGGTTAAAAACAGATTTAATGTATTAGTAATACCCGTATATATATTTGCAATTGTGGCAGGAGAGACCACCTTGTACGATTCTTCATCGCCTGTTAATTTTAAAAGGTAATCTTCTATCTTATTGGAGATGCTAAGGACATCCCCTCCTTTTTTTGTGCCTATAACGTAATTTCTAACACGTGTAATATGCTGCAGTCTCTGATCGTATGTCCTTCTCGGTACATATACACTTGTATCAAAGTCCATTCCCATAACGGCGGTTTTTGTTTTCATTACCCCAATTACACGAAAGCTCTTTGCCTGTTTCCTGTAAATTCGTATATATTTCCCTACAGCATCCCCGTCCGGAAAAAGTTTAATCGCCGCTTCTGCCCCCAACACAACAACCGATTTTCTCCGTAAGTCATCTTCATCAGTAATAAATTTCCCATTTTCAGTTTCATAATCAAAAACATTGGTGAAAGATGCAGAAACAGCTGTTACATTTGCCTGATACGTATCTCTCCCCCTCTGAAGACGCATAGAAGAACGGTTAACAGGAATTGCATCCTTTACACCTTCCACATTCTCCTTTATCTTATTTGCAAGTTCCGGAGTAAATATTCTCCTTGACTCACTGTCGTTACCCCTTGTAAAAATATTAATTGTTTCCAGTCCCATAGTTGCAACCTGGTTCTTAATGCTCACAGAAGCGCTTTGGCCCAGTGTTGTTATTGTAATAATGGACGCGACACCTATAACAATTCCCAGAACGGATAAGAATGTTCTAAGTTTATTGCCTGCGAAATCCTTAAAGGACAATTTTATATTCTCGAAAAACATCGGCTATTCCACCTTCTTTTTCTATTTTTTTTCTATCCTGGTTATTAATCCGTCCCTGATATGCACAATCTCTTCTGCCATAATACCCACTTCAGGATCATGCGTCACAACCACAACAGTTTTTCCGTTTTCGTTAATCTTTTTAAAAATTTCAAGAATGGAACTTCCTGTTTCCGTATCGAGGTTTCCGGTAGGCTCATCCGCAAGAATAATCGAAGGCTCTGTTACTAAAGCCCGTGCAATTGCAACCCGCTGCCGCTGTCCTCCGGAAAGTTCTGTCGGCCGGTGATTCATCCTTTCTGCAAGTCCGACCTCTTTTAAGGCTTCCGTAGCTCTTTCTTTCCTCTCTTTTACCGGAACATGCGCATACATAAGGGGAGTCATAACATTCTCTAGAATTGTTATTCTTGTTAGCAGATTAAACTGCTGAAACACAAAACCAATTTTTTTATTTCTTATACGGGCAAGAGACTCTTCGCTTAGTTCGGAAACATCCTCACCTTCCAGATATATTTTGCCCGATGTGGGAATATCCAGACATCCGATTAAATGCATAAGTGTGGTCTTTCCCGAACCTGATGGCCCCATAATAGCAAGGAGCTTTCCGCTGTTAATTTCCAGGTTTACACCGCGCAGCGCGTTTATAACCGCTTCACCAAGAGTATACTCTTTTTTTACATTTTTGACTTTTATTATTGTACCATTCATTTCTTCCCCATACACTATTTTCGCTTACACTTTCCCCGCTATTTCCCCGAACTTTTTTTCGGAGGAGGAGGCCTCTTGCCGAATTTTCCCTGCGGAAACCCGAATATCGCAAGAGGATTGCTGCTCCCGGATGAACTGCTCTTTTTAAATCCTGCAAGTAGCTCTGTAGCAGAGAGAACTCTGTCCCCTTCCTTTAAACCGGATATCACCTTAACCTCTTTGTCATTATACGATGCAGTCTTAACGGTAAGGGGGCGCGGCCGGGAATTGTTTCCCTGAGCACTTCCCTCCTGCGGAGCCGGAAAGGCAATCTTACGGCCGTTTTTTTCCATAACGGCATCCTTATTCACAATAAGTATTTCTTCCTCGGGATTTACAATAATCTCTGCCGTAAAAGAGTAACCCGGATGAATCTCCTTTGGAGGACGATTAATAACTATCTCTGTATTCAGAACCGCAATACCTTCACTGGTCACCTCACCCTCTAAAGGAATATTTTCGACGGTTCCTGTGACTTTTAAATCGGGAAGAGCATCAAAACTAAAAGTTACCTTCTGATTCTTCTTAACAAGGGGTACATCCAGCTCATCCACTTCTACATCAGCTTTTAAAGAAGATATATTTATAACTCTTACTGCAGGCGTATTGCTTCCCGCGGCTACATAATCACCTTCCTCTATGTTAACAGCCGAAACATATCCGGAAATAGAGGAGTACAGCTTCCGCTCTTCCACAGCTTTTTCTCTAAGCTGTTTCTCCATCTCTAAAAGCTCTATATCGCGCTTTGCACCTTCTACTTTTTTCTGTTCTATATTGTATTCAACCTGTTTTAGTTCGTAAATCTGCTGCGTATTGTCAAGTTCAGCAACTAAAGTTCCTGCCCGAACATAATTTCCCTCTTCTACGTAAACTTTAGAAACAAAACCATTTACATGAAATTTCAGGTTTTCGGCTTCTATTGGTTCTATATTTCCGGACACCTCTATCGTTTCCGTATGTTTTACACTTTTTACAGTATATACTGTCAGCTGTTTTCCTGTATCCTTAACTTGTTTTCCTCTTATAAAGAAGTAGTAGTATGCGCCTGCAATAGAAGCAATAATCAAAAGAGTAATAAGAATCCAGATTAATACATGTCTATTTTTTTTCTTTTTCATTATCTAAATAACTCCTATTTAAAACTAATCCTGCTATCTCCTGTCCGGCAAGCAGCTTATCAAGAAGAAGAGCCTTTCTATCATAGGTTAAGCTGTCAAGCTGCCACTGCAGACTTTTAAGCTCTTCTTCTGATATAATTCCGCTATTGTATTGGATTTTAGCCTCTTTAAGCTTTAACTTTGCTATTTCCGTATCTGCCCTAAGGTCTTCTTCTCTGTTTTTAAATTCCTCAAGCTCCAATCTTATATTTTCACGCTTAGAAAGGAAACTGTCTCTTAAAAGCTTAACCTGCAGTTCATCCGAAGCAATAGTATTCCTGCTGATATCTTCATCTATATTTTTTATTCTGTTATCGGGAATAGACCATGAAATACCCGTTTTTAAATAGACCGATTTGGAATTTACGGTTCCGCCGACAGCAGCAGAAAAGGATAAATTTTCGAATACGCCTTTAAATGTTCCCGATATGTCTGTATCTGCCCTTCCAGTACTCAAGACATCTGCGGTGCCCCCATTCCCACTAGAAACAGAGACCCCGGCGGATAGCACCGGGACATCCGGAGTTACCTGCTCATTAAGTGTTGCCCTATCCTTTAATATACGAAGATAGGCCAAATACATATCGGGATTAAGTGCCATATTATCAAGAGAAGGCAGCGCCAATTTAACTTCCGGCAGTCTTTCGGGAAGCGATTTAAATGCACTTCCCAACAACCTTTTAAGTTCTGCATTTTTATTTTCAAGAGTCTTAGAAACTAAATTTTGCTGCCTCTTTAGTTTCACAAGGCCATATTTAAGCTCTATAAACTTTGAACTTCCTGAATTATACGTACCGAGTTTTACTGCGTCATTAAATGCTTTTTGAGCATTCATTATACTTATATTAATACTTTGTAAACTCTTCTCCGAAGAATAGATATCCTTTAACCTGTTAAGCACGATGATTTTAAGTTCTGTTTCTCTCTTTAATATTTCAATTTCAAGCTGTTTTACAGAGAGCTTATCCGCAATATCCTGCGCTTGTGTGGAATTCTCAAGTGATAAAATTTTATTCAGAGGTTGATTAATAGATAACCGGGGATACAGTTCCAGAGAAGTGCTTCCGTCCGGACTCCCCATACCTACCGAAGCATCTGCACCTGCTGTTATTTGAGTCTCCAAAGGGTCTGCCAACCCAAGAATCACAGAGGGACTGGAATAAACTGTAAAGGGTGCAGCCGAAGTTCCATCTGCCAAATATTTATCGGCCCATGAATAGGATACTCCGGTATTCTCTGCAGATAAGGTGAGGGAAAAAACTGCATCCATGTTGTTCTTTTTTATTCCCAGCTTTGTATTTTTCAGTGCAAGTCTATCTATTTTAAGCTGATAGTCATTCTTAAGCGCAGTATCAAGAAACCAGTTTAGGTCCTCCGAATAGAGAGGGCATAATACCGGGGAAATACTTATAAAAAAGGAAAAAAGAATAACAGTAAGAATATACTTCATGATAACTATACTAACAAAAAGCATGCCAAGATAGAATATAAATAATAACATGCTTTGAGCTGTTTAGACCGTTTGGGTTGTTTACGCTGTTTGCAGTAAAAAATTTAATTAACTCCTAAAATACTTACTGTGCAGAATTTTCCTTCTGCCCGTTACTGTGCAGAATATGCACAGCATTTTCAGGTGCGGCAGATGTACTTTGCCTGCTATCCTCTCTATTGAGCTGTTTGGATATTCAATACAGATGGGATTGTGCGGAGGTTCTTTATCACCTTTCCGAAGTCTTCTCTATGGTCGAGCTCCACGGTAAAGAAACCGGTTAATGTATCCTGATCATTTTCTTCCAGCTTTCCCTCTATGAGATGACCGTTGTACTTGCGCAGAGCGCCCTCTATCTCCGAAAATATATTTGTCATAACTCTGGAAGTTATTTTAAAACGTCTTGTTGCCTTAGGTGAAACAGTTTCCCATTCTACCTCTATTTTTCTTACATCAAAATCTTTTATATAATTAAGGTTGCTGCAGTCTGCACGGTGAACTATTATGCCCCGCCCTCGTGATATGTATCCTATTATATCATCCCCAACTGTCGGATTGCAGCATTTTGCAAGATGTATCATCATATTGCGTTCGCCGTCTATCTTTATTCCAATCCTCGAAGTATCGAGGATCCTGTTCTCTTCCTGCTCTTTTCCTTCCGCTTTCTCAATAATCTCAGAAAAATGTTCCGGTCCCTTCCTCTTTGCTACTATATTCCTCTCTATAATTAATCCCGTGTCGTTAAGGTTTAACCAATGTCTTATTTTAGAACGCGCCCGTGCAGTTTTTACATACCTAAGCCAGTTTAAATGCGGATGTGCACTATTGGATGTAATAATCTCAACAACCTGGGTGCTTTTAAGTTCACTCTTTAATGGAATTACAACACCGTCCGCTTTTGCAGTTAAACAGTGGTTGCCTATCTCTGTGTGGATATTGTATGCGAAATCTATTGCGGTTGAACCTGCGGGAAGCTCTTTTACATCTCCCTGAGGCGTAAATACATATATGGAATCACGGAGAAGCTCTCTTTTTATCTCCTCTAAAAACTCGCTGGAAGCGGCTTTTGTGCCGTCCCAGCTCTTAAGTTTGCTAATTATTGACAGATCCTCTTCTTTTACCGCCTCTTTTACAACACCCTTCTTGTAGAGCCAATGAGCTGCAATACCTTCCTCTGCAGTATGATGCATGGCATAAGTTCTAATTTGTATTTCTATCATTATACCGGAGTAACCCATAACCGTAGTATGCAGGCTCTGGTATTTATTAGATTTAGGCATAGCAATATAGTCTTTAAACCTTCCGGCAATAGGCATAAAAAGCTTATGCACAATACCTAAAATCTCATAGCACTGGCTTGGTGTATTTGTGAGAATCCTTATTCCCAGGAGGTCATAGATTTCTTCGAGAGGTTTCCCCCTCTTTTTCATTTTCCTGTATATCGAATAATGGTGCTTTGCCCTGGTTTCAAACTCTATGGGGATACCAGCCTTTTCCGCTTCCAGGGAAATAGCTTTTTGAACCTTCTCTAAATACTCCTCGCGTCCTTCCCTGTTTATCGATACAAAATTCTTTATCTGCTCAAACACCAGAGGCTTAAGGTATTTAAACGATAAATCTTCAAGTTCATCTTTAATCCTTGATATGCCCAGCCTGCCTGCAAGAGGTGCATAGATATCCAGACACTCGGTTGCAATTCTCTTCTGCGACTCAGCATCCAGATAACCGAGAGTTCTCATGTTGTGCAGTTTATCGGCCAGTTTAATAAGAATTACCCTTATATCCTTAACCATGGCAAAGAGCATTTTCCGTATTGTCTCTGCGCCCTGTATTGTTCTGCTTTTTCCTCTTAAAAAGGATATTTTAGTAACCCCATGCACCAGCGATTCCACCTCTCTGCCGAATTCACGTCGTAAATCGCTTCTGGTAATTTCGGTATCCTCGATTACATCGTGCAGAAGCGCCGCTATTATCGCCTTATAATCGAGTTTTAAATCTATTAGAATTTCCGCTACACTTATAGGATGAATTATATAAGGTTCACCGCTTGCCCGTTTCTGCGAGTAGTGTAAGCCCGCAGCCCACCGCGCTGCAGCCATTATCTGTTTTCTCTCTTCCTCCCCGTATCCGTCCAGCTTTTCAAAAAAAGGCTTTAATATCCTGGACGTTTTTGAACTGTGTTTTACACCGGTATTTTTTATAGCAGTTTTATCCATTCTCTTCCTAATCTATGCAGAGGAGTATCTTCCGCAGATCACCCTTTCTCTATCTGCCAAATCCTTTACAGTATATATACTAACATAACCTCGTAAAAGCATCAAATTGTCTAAAAGCGGCATCTGAGATTCCGCCGCCTCAAGCATTAAATACCCACCTTTATTAAGCCAGGAAGGCGCATCCTCTATAATCCTCCCAGCGGTTTCAACTCCATCCTTTCCTCCGTACAAGGCAAGCTTAGGTTCGGGCCATTTAAGTTTCTTAAGCCCTTCAACCTCATCTGCAAGCAGGTAGGGAGGATTCCCCGTAATAATATCGTATTTTCCAGGAACGGATTTAAATAAATCGGAAAGGTACATCGGGATAGAATGTCCCAATATTTTCGCGCTGTTTAAAGCACACACATCCAGTGCATCGCGGGAAATATCAGACGCTGAAACATTTAATTTCTTTAAATTATACTTAAGGGCAATTGCTACGCATCCCGAGCCTGTGCAGATATCAAGAATATCTTTTATATTGCTGTCTGCCTTTGCCTTTTCAATGGCAGCCTCTACCAGGGTTTCCGTATCCGGTCTGGGCACAAGCACCCTTTCATCCACATAAAACTCAAGGCCGAAAAACTCCTTTTTATGTCTTATATAGGAGACAGGTATTCCCGAACACCGCAAATCCAGGAACTGCTTAAACCTCTTATAACTATAATCATCTATTTCATCGGGGAGAGATGCGAGCAGCTTTTCCTTTCTAAGACCGGTAGCTTCCGAAAGCAGAACTGTCGCATCGAGCATCGGAGTTTCTACTTCCGCATAGTAAAGTATGGAGTATCCTTCATGCAGGACAGACTGAATTTTCATGACAGTTCAAATTTCAGGTACTCCTCGCGCGCATTTATTTTAAGAGCTTCTACTATCTCGTCCAAATCCCCCTGAAGGATCTCCTCCAGGCGGTAAAGCGTTAAATTTATTCTGTGATCTGTTACCCTATTCTGAGGGAAATTATAGGTACGGATACGCTCCGAACGGTCGCCGGAACCTATCTGATTCCTCCTTGCCTGGGAACGTTCCTGCTGTTTTTTCTTCTCCTCCATCTCGTAAAGCCGGGCCCGGAGCACCCTTAGGGCCTTTGCCTTGTTTTTATGCTGTGACTTCTCATCCTGGCATGTTACAACCATTCCTGTCGGTATATGTGTAATCCGTACAGCCGAGTCTGTGGTATTTACACTCTGCCCTCCGGGCCCGGAGGAACGGTATACATCTACCCTTAAATCTTCGGGACTTATATCTATCTCCGTTTCCTCTGCCTCCGGAAGAACAGCAACAGTAACAGCAGAGGTATGTATTCTTCCGCCCGATTCTGTTACGGGAACTCTCTGCACCCTGTGAGTCCCGCTTTCATAACGAAGGTTTTCATAAACACTCTTTCCTGTTACAGAAAAGATAATCTCCTTAAATCCACCTATTCCTGTGTCATTGGAAGACATTATTTCTATCTTCCACTTCTTGGATTCCGCATAGTGGGAATACATCCTGAACAGGTCTGCAACAAACAGGGCAGCTTCTTCGCCGCCGGTGCCTGCCCTTATTTCCATTATGATATTTTTAAGATCAAGCGGGTCCTTCGGAATCATTAAGAATTTAAGCCTTTGGACAGATTCATCCCGTCTCTTTTCAAGGCTCTTGAGCTCCTCCTGCACCAGTTCCTTCATATCATGATCGCCGGCTTCTCCCACCAGTTCGCGCGTCTCTTCTATTCCGCTTTCTATACCTTTGAGCTTTTTATACTCTTCCACAATATCCTGCAGCCCTGCATATTCCTGTGTAAGGGATTTATACCTATTATTATCCCTTATGACTTCCGGATCGGACACGAGTTTCTGAATTTCCTCGAAGCGTGCAGCAATTTTCTCCAGTTTATCCTTTAGAATGTTCAAAATTTTTCCTTAAAATTGGGGCACGTGTATATTACGATTTCCATTCCAGTTCCTTTGGAATCCCCCATATCTTCCACTGCTTTCCTAAGTTTTTTTAATATAAGGCATTTGTCCTGCTTTTCGCAGAACGGACACGCCCCGTTGCCCTGTGAACTGAATTTTATTTCCATGCAAATAAAATATCAAAATAATGCTTCTTGTGCAACAGAGCCATTTTAAAAGGTATAACTTCCTATTATACGTACCTGCTGTAGAATTGTTATAAAAATATAATGAAACTAACCTTATATACTTTCACTGCAGTTTGTATTAAAGTTTCCAGCAGATGGCATTAATAAGAAATAAAAAACTTGCATGGTTTTTAGAGAATATAATTCTTGCACTCTTAATATTCCTATTCTGGAATACCTCTGTAGTCAAATTCTTTAAAATACTCGTTGTCTTTCTCCATGAATCCTGTCATGCAGCAGCGGCGATACTTACAGGCGGACATGTTAAAAACATTGTAGTAACCTCTATGGAGAGCGGAGTTACCTTTGTTTCGGGAGGCATCCCTGTATTTGTCTATTCTGCAGGCTACTTAGGAACTGCTGCAATAGGCTCATTATTGATAGCTGCAGGCCACACAAAAAGACTAAAAAAGATTTTCTTTTTAGTTATTGCCGTGTCTCTTCTTCTCTCCACGCTCTTTTTTGTAAGAAACAGATTCGGCATGTTGTACGGACTTATAACAGGGGCTGTTTTTCTCTTTCTCGTTATTAAAGACTTTAAATTCACAAATTATATAAGCGATTTTACCGGTATGATGTGTGTTATGTACTCTATCTATGATTTTCTTGATTTTATTAGGTCGGACACCAACGATGCAACCATCCTGTCACGGATAACAGGTGTCCCTTCCGTTTTAATCTATTCTTCCTGGGTAATAATAAGCTTGTTTATGTTTTATTTTGCCTTTAGTTTTTCATACAGGCAGATAAAAAAGAAATTTGAGGCTCAAAGGCCTGCCAGTATTCCTCCGTCCACATAGATAATCTGTCCGTTAATGTAGTCGGAAGCCTTAGATGCCAAAAAAACAGCAGCACCTGCAAGCTCTTCCGGTTTTCCCCACCTGCCCGCAGGAGTCCGCGATTTAACCCAGTTATTAAACTCGGCATCCTCTAAAAGCTTCGTATTCATCTCAGTTTCGAAATACCCGGGCCCTATTCCGTTTACCTGTATATTCACCGAACCCCACTCTACCGCCATAGCTTTTGTAAGCATTTTTACACCGCCTTTGGATGCCGTATAGGGCGCTATAGTAACTCTGCCTACTTCACTCATTAAAGAGCATATATTTATAATTTTTCCCGCCTTTTGCTTAAGCATCCCGCGGACTGTATATTTTGAAACGAGAAATACCCCCTTAAGATTCGTATTCATAACAGAATCCCAGTCCTGTTCGCTGAATTCCGCTAGTGGAGCACGTTTCTGAATACCCGCATTATTCACAAGGATGTCTATACCGCCGTACCTGCTCATTATGCCGGTAATCTTTTTTTCTACTTCCTTCTCTTTTGTAACATCAAATACGGAATAATCGACATCCAGCCCTTTACCTTTAAGTTCACCGGCAGCGGCTTTAAGAGTATCTCTATGGCGTCCGTTAAGAACAATCCGGGCTCCGACCTTCCCAAGGCCTAAAGCAACAGCATACCCAAGACCCCTTGCAGACCCTGTTATAAGAGCCGTTTTCCCCGTTAAATCGAAAAGGGAGAAATCTTTCATTTATACCCCATCTTTTTTCTGTATGCAGGTATCTCAATCATGGGTGGCCTCTCTTCCTCCAGTATGTTGTACTCTACCGTTTCAAAGACATTGTCATCTGTCTGGAACTGCCTCAGGGTATGGTTTAGAATCGGAAGCTCGCTTATAATACCTAAAGAGTTCATCCTTGAAAGCACTGTCTGGAGTATCCCAAATGCCATTTTCCCTAAATCTCTTGTCTGCTGATTCCTGTGTACCCTCTGGTCCAGGTCTGTCTGCGCTATTGCCTCCATACCAAGCATTTTATATACATCTATTAGATGAGAAGTCTCAACACCATACCCTATGGGAAAGGGGATTTTTTCCAATAGAGTTCTTCTCACAGCATACTCTCCGGAAAGCGGCTGTATAAGTGCGGATAGTTCCGGGAAAAAGAGAGAAAAGAGCGGCCTTACAAGAATCTCCGTAACTCTCCCCCCTCCAGAAGGACGTACCCCATGGGAAGTTGTAAGCGGACGCTCATAAAAGGCTTTAACGTACTGAATTTTCTGGTTGTATAAGAGAGGCCCCAGCAGTCCATAGACAAAACGTGGATGAATGTTCTTTATATCAGCATCTATATAGACAATTATATCGCCCTTAAGCTGATATATAGCTTTCCACAGGTTCTCGCCCTTGCCTTTCTTTTCTCCCATTTCGGGCAGAATCTCCTTTGCAAGGTAAACATCCGCACCGAAAGCTTCGGCAACATCCCTTGTATTGTCTGTGGACCCCGAATCTATAACCGCTATTTCATCAAGCAAAGGATATTTTGTCATAAGTTCGGATTTAAAAATAACTATTTCTTTTCCTATCGTCTTTTCTTCATTCAACGTGGGGATACACAGAGAAAGGTTAAGCCCCTGTTTCTCCTTTTCCTTTACAAGGTCGTTTATATTCTGAAAACGGGAATGATGGAATGTATTTTCTTTTAACCATTTATTTATCGTCAACACACTGCCCCCTGTCAATTGCCAGAAGTAATGCAACCAGCTGTGCAAGCCCGGTATAAATCGGTTCTATCTCAATAATCTCTTTCTCATCGTCGACTCTGTCACCCTTTGTTATACCAAGTGTTATAGCAGGTATTTTCTGGTCTATAAAGGCGGAAAGCTCCGAAGTACTCGGAGATATTCTCGGCTTAATGTTTAAATATTTCATAATGCTCCGGACATTCTTTGTAAGAGGATGAGAAAACTCGATACCTCCCGGTCTTCTCTTGGAATAAATAGTAAGAGATATATCGTCTCCATACCTGTATGAAACATCTGTAGTGATATCCTCTATCCGCTGATATATTTCATGGACCATATCATCCGACTCACTTCGGATTTCAAAACGCAGGAAAGACAACTTTGGAATTTTGGAAAACTTGCCTGTTCCTCCTTCTATAGAGTTAAATACAATCGTTGTTTTAGGTCTTTTCGGTATGGGTATTTCAAGAATTTGATTAATAACCTCGTTAATTGTCACTATGGAACCTACAGACCCGAACCTTGACCAGTCGTACTCCTCCGGAACGGTACACACTATTTCTCCCCTTATCATCCCGATAGACGAATAGCTTAAACGTCCCAGCTGGACCCCTTCCACGGAAACTCCCGCAATAATAGGAATATCCGTATTGGAAAGAAAAAATCTTAAACCCTCCAGATCGCCCCTTCCGAGACTTCTCGATGCACCTAAAAGGATAAGGTTGGAATCAAGGGTAATATTGAGTTGTTCCAAAATAAAAGGCAGAGTAAGGATAACCGCCACTCCCAGAGAGTTATCACCTACTCCCGGGCCTATTACAGAATTGGGCTGGATTGTTAATGTATGGTCTATCTTTTCCGAGTACAGGGTATCGGTATGCGCTACAATAAGTATATTCTCTTTCCCCTCTTTCCCGGGCAGAATTGCAACTGCATTACCCGCTTCATCCGTGGATGAATTCTGCAGCTCCGCTTCGGTAAAACGGTCCAGCATAAACTGGACACGTTTTGCCTCTTTAAATGTGGGAGCCGGAATTTCGCCCACCATAACGAGATTTGAAAGGAGTACTTCATTCACTGTTTTTAGCTTCTCTATATATTCCGGAAGTTTTTCTACAATCGACTCCAGATTCCATCCAGTTTTTTTCATATATCTATTTTACCCTAACTTACTGTTTTCCTCCAAGTATTTTTAACAACAGATTTTTTTTCTCTTCAACCGGAGCTTTGCCGATTCCTTGAACCTCGAGCCAGAGGATTTCATAGGCAAGAACGACCTGGATCTGGGGTTCCCTGAAGAGTTGGTAAAGGGGAGTCCAGAGAAAGGGATACCTGGGTTTTGGTCTTATGACCGCCAGGTTATGGAGACCGGCGAGCCGGTGATCAACGCTTACGAGCCAGCGACGATCGGCGGCGAGTTACGCATATTTCACACGGTCAAGGTGCCTCTCCGCGATGAGGAGGGCAACGTGTGGGGA
>QNBI01000008.1 GCA_003641675.1 Spirochaetota bacterium
CGGCTGTGACAATTTTTTTTGGGTTTATTTTCATAAATCCCTCCTTTGATTTTTTTCAGTTTTTAAAGCTTTAGAAGCTTTCAACTGATATTTAATATATATATCGTTAATGCATGCAATGGTATGCTTGTTGCTTACTGCTCTTAATTCGGGTTTTTCCTCTAAACATATATCTTCTCTTACCGGGCATTCGCTGTAATAGGGGCATCCCGTAAAGGGTCTTGAAAATGCAGAAGAAGCTGTTTTATTTGCATTTAAAAACAGTTCCGCTTCTTCTTTATTCCTATATTTCTCTGTATTGCCGGGAATGGAGAAGAGCAGCTTTTTGGTATAGGGGTGCAGGGGGGTTTTCATAATGTCCAATACGGAGCCTCTCTCTACAATTCTTCCCTTATACATTACTCCGACTTCATCGCTTAAATAAGATACAAGGTTTAGATCGTGAGAGATAAAAAGGTATGTGAGCGAGAACTGTTTTTTAAGGTCCATCAGCAGGTTAATAATCTGTGCCTGTATCGATACATCGAGGTTGGAAACAGGTTCATCAAGGACGAGAAAATCGGGGTTAAGGGTAAGGGCTCTTGCAATTACCATCCGTTGCTTCTGGCCTCCGGAAAATTCGTGAGGGTATCTTGTTTTGTACGAAGCGGGAATACCAACGTGTTCAAGAAGTTCATCTACTCGTTCGGATATTTGGTTTTGGGGGTATTTCTGATTCTTTAACCCTTCTTCAAGGCTGGTTTTTATGGTTAATTTTGGATTTAGTGAACTGTTGGGATCTTGAAAGACAATCTGTATTCTTTTCCTGAACAGCCTTAGCTCTCTTGACGAAAGTTCTCTGAGGTTTATACCGTCAATAATAACATCGCCGGATGTAGGAGGGTCAAGATATAGAATGCTTCTTGCAAGGGTGGTTTTCCCGCACCCGGATTCACCTACAAGTCCGAATACCGTATTCTTTTTAACACTAAAGCTTACACGGTCCACAGCGGTAAAATTACCGGCCCCCTCGTTTTGTCCGCTGTTATCCTTATTTCTGTCGAATATTTGCAGCAAGGAACCGCTGTGAAATATTTTTGTAAGTTTTTTTACTTCTAAAATGGTATCCACTGTTTTATCCTGTATTCCCGTCTAAAAGATGACATGCCGCAAAGTGCCCCGTTTTATATTCTTTTAAAAGCGGCATTTCCTCAGCGCAGATTTTCTTTGAGTAGGGGCATCTGGTATGGAAAGCACATCCGGACGGTATAAATTCGGCGTCCGGAACTGTTCCGGGAATTGCCTTTAACGGTTTACCTCTCTTTTCCGGATCCGGGATGGATAAAAGCAGAAGTTGGGTGTATGGTTGCAGGGGATTTTTGAAAATAGCTTTTTTATCGGCAGATTCTACTATTTTACCTGCATAAATTACGGAGACTCTATCGGCTATCTGCTTAACAACATTTAAGTCATGCGAGATAAAGAGAATACTCATCTTTAATCTGTTCTGTAGGTCATATATGAGCTCTAGTATTTGGAGTTGCAGGGTAACATCCAGAGCAGTTGTAGGTTCGTCTGCAATTAAAAGAGAAGGGTTGCAGGCTATTCCCATAGCTATCATTGCGCGCTGTTTCATGCCGCCCGAAAGTTCATGGGGAAAACTGTCAAGCACTCTCCTGCTCTCTCCGAGCCCTACCATGGAGAGAAGCTCGAATGCTCTCTCAAGAGCCGGCTTACGTGCCATTCCTAAATGAAGGCTTAACCCCTCTCTGATCTGTTCTCCGATTTTGAGAGACGGATTTAAATATTTAGAGGGCTCCTGGAAAACCATTGCAATTTCTCTGCCTCTGAGCTTTCTCTTTTCTTCTTGCTTAAGTTTTAAGATATCTCTTCCCTTAAAAATTATCTGTCCGCTGTTAATCTTTGCAGGGGGCTCAGGCAGGAGTCCTATTACCGCTGTAGATGTGACAGATTTACCGGAACCGGACTCTCCTACAAGGCCGTGAATCTGGCTTTTATCGATCTCTAAATTTAAAGAACGTACAGCATGTGCTTTAGGCTTAAAAGTTATATCAAGGTTTTGAATGCGAAGTAAGGGTTCGTGCGAATTCATCTTTAGCTTATCCTGATTTTCGGATTTAGGAGGCTGTACAGTATATCCACAAGAAAGTTGATAAGTGAAAAGATTAGTGCTACAAAAACAACTCCTCCCTGAATAAGGGTAAAATCTCTCTGATATATTCCGGTAAGAAAAAGCCTTCCGAGTCCCGGCAGAGAGAATACCTGTTCTATTATAATAGCACCGCCTAACATGTAGCCGAATTGGATACCGGAGACTGTCACTACTGGGATGAGAGCATTTTTTAGTGCATGTTTATATTTTACGAGCCGTTCTGTAAGTCCCTTTGCTCTGGCCGTTATAATATACTCTTTGCTCAGTTCTTCCACCATCGATGCCCTGGTGAGCCTTAGTATTATTGCGGCACGTGCAAAGCCCAGAGAGAGGGCCGGAAGAATAAAATTCTTTATACTTCCTATACCGAAAAGAGGGAATAGATGTATTTTAACTGCAAAAAGCAAAAGGAGAATTATCCCGAGCCAGAAACTAGGGATTGCCATGCCGAGCTGTGAGAGAAACATCCCGAAGTAGTCTATTAAAGACCAGCGTTTAACTGCAGAGAGGACGCCTATGGGAATAGCAATAAGCATACCAAGGATTATGCCCAGGGTTGCAAGGGTAAGTGTAATGGGAAATCGTCTCAATATCTGTTTTGTAACGGACTGGCCTGTAATCATAGAATTGCCGAAATCAAATGTTGCTATATCCTTTAGCCATGAAGCATACTGAACCGCTATCGGCTTATCCGTACCTATTTTTGCACGGATAGCCGCAACATCGGCATCTGTTGCGTCTATTCCTGCGATAACTGCTGCAGGGTCGCCTGGAATTATCCTTATTACAAAAAAAATAATTGTGGAAATAAGAAGAATTGTTAGAATGAGTCTGGCAAATCTCTTTGCTATGAACATCATTAAATGCATATATATCCTTATTAATACAGTATTTTACATAAATATAACTATTGTGCAATACGATTGCAGTGAAATATATGACAAAAATGGGTTAAAGCCTAATTTTAAGTGCAGTCCGGGCGAGCGTGATATTCCCTCTGTAATATTCTCCTGCTTCCTCTCTTAATCTTTCATGATTACCATAACGCGGCAGGTGAGTTAGAAGAAGCGCTCCGACATCTGCCTCTGCTGCAAGTTTACCGGCTTGAGCTCCGGACATATGGCCTTCTACTTTTCCCTCATATTCTCTGTAAAGGCTCGCTTCGCAGAGCAGTATATCGGCATATCTGGAAAAGTCGGTCAGCTTGTCAAAATATTCTGTATCGGCTGTATATACCGCTGTTTTGCCGTAATGTGTTATTTTTACGGCCATACATATCTCCGGGTGGACCGTTTTTATAAAACTAAAACTGAAATCCCCGATTGCAATTTCCGATTCCTCCCTTAATGCAATCCCCTCTGTGTAGTCTTCGAAGGTTAAGGATTCGAATTGACTGTGTTTACTGTATGCATAGATAGGCAGGTTCCTATCCCTTTTATGCTGCAGGCTTTCTAGCATTACTGCATACTGCAGACAGTGAATATCCGCTACATGGTCGGCGTGATAATGGGATAATATAACAGCGTCAAGATTTGAAATTTCAATATGTTTCTGAAGCTCCGATAAAACGGCCGATCCGCAGTCGAGTAGAATATTTGTGTTTCTATCCTGAAACAGATATCCGGAAGTTGCCTCGCCTGCAGCCGGATATGCCCCCCAGTATCCAAGTACAGTAATCTGCAAATAGTTTTCCTTATTCTGTTTAATAAAATTAAGAATTAGAATATACTTAAGTGTATTGTATGGTCAAGAAGTATTTAATTATAGGCATTTGTTACAATAATAATTATTAATTGAAAAAAATAGAATAATTGCTATATTTAATAGCAGGGGAGGGTGATATAAATCGAGGAGTGTACTTGTGAAGGCTAAAGAGGCAGAATTAGTAGAGAGGGAGGGATTAATCTATACAGAAGAGGTTTTAAGAAAATTTCCAAAGGTTGAACTGCACAGACATTTGGAGGGAACCTTTCCGGCTGAAAAACTCTACGAACTCTCTATAAAGAATAATCTGGATTCTCCTCGTGATTTTGAAAGATTTAAAGAGAGTGTCCAGTTCCCTAAAGATTCAAAGCCTGATTTTCTCACCTTCCTGGATAAATTTAAAAATGACTGGTATCGTTCGTACGAGGATGTTTACTGGATAACGTATCATTCCGTTAAAAATTTTATTAATGACGGCCTTTTTTATATAGAACTTCGGTTTTCTCCGGAGCATTTTGCGCTTAAGAATGATTTTGACAGGGAAGAGGTGACTCGTCTCATTGTAAAGGCGGGAAATAAGGCTGCAAAAGAAACGAATATAAAAATAAAATACCTGTTAACCTTTAACAGAGGTAAACAGACCGAAAAAGAAATGATACCTCTTTACAATAAGCTTAAAAAGCTTAATATTCCCGAAATTGTCGGTATTGATCTTGCGGGGGATGAGACAAATTATCCCCCGGAATCTTTTAAGAAATTTTTCGCCCTTATAAAAAATGACGGTATTTACAAATCGACTATTCATGCGGGTGAGGTAAGTCCATCTTCTCAGATATGGGCTTCCATAAAAGAACTGCATGCAGATCGTATAGGCCATGGGATTTCTGCGGTTCATGACCCTGCTCTGCAGGACTATATAAAGGAAAAGAAGGTTTGCCTTGAGCAATGTATTACATCAAACTATCAAACAGGTTCATGGGTGGATGAAAGGCATCATCCTCTTGGAGAGCTGTACAGAAAAGGTGTCCCTGTAACTATAAATTCCGATGATCCTGCAATTCAGGGTGTGGATTTAACAGGGGACTACTATAAGGCTATGAGTTACCTTGGCTTAACTATAGACGATCTTGTTTCTCTTAATCTCATGGCTATTAAGTACAGTTTTAACAATGAAGAGGTCAAAACAAAGTTAAACACAGATTATTTAAAGAGAGTGCGCGCATTTAAAAAAAGGTACGAAATTAAATAACAGCATTAAATAATAAATATTTATCCCGCCTATTGAAAATATTGATATTACCATGTTGCAATACTTCCTAAATATGATTAATATGTAATCAAATAATCTTAATAAATAAAAGAGGATTAAAAAAATGGCTGGTAAAACTGTAATGATAGATGGAAACACAGCTGCGGCGACAGTTGCGCATGCTACTAACGAAGTTATTGCTATTTATCCTATAACTCCTTCTTCGCCAATGGGGGAATTGTCCGATTATTTTTCCGCTAAGGGAAGAAAAAACATATACGGGACTATTCCGGTTGTTGTAGAAATGCAGTCGGAGGGAGGTGCTTCCGGTGCGGTGCATGGAGCCTTAACAACAGGAGCTTTGACAACAACTTTTACCGCATCTCAAGGATTATTGCTCATGATTCCGAATATGTTTAAAATTGCGGGAGAGCTTACATCTACGGTGTTTCATATTGCGGCCCGTTCAATTGCCGCACAGGCGCTCTCTATTTTCGGTGATCATACCGATGTAATGACGACAAGGAGTGCGGGATTTGCCTTTTTAGCTTCCAACTCCGTTCAGGAGGTTATGGATTTCGCCCTTATTGCCCAGGCTTCTACTCTGGAAACCCGCATTCCGTTCCTGCATTTTTTTGACGGATTCAGAACGTCGCATGAAATACAGAAGGTGCAGGAAATTTCGTACGATGAGATGAGAGCTGTTATTAATGAAGATGCTGTTTTTGCACATCGGATGAGAGGTCTTAATCCGGAAAAGCCTGCAATTAGAGGTACTTCACAGAACCCCGATGTTTTCTTTGCTGCAAGAGAAACAGTTAATAAGTACTATTTAGCAGCTCCGGATATTGTTGAGTCGGTTATGAACCGCTTTGGTTCTGTTGTCGGCAGGAAATACAGACTGTTTGATTATGTCGGTGATCCTTCGGCGGAGCGTGTTGTTGTTATGATGGGTTCGGGAACGGAGGCTATGGATGAAACTGTACGCTTTTTGGCTGACAAGGGAGAAAAGGTCGGATTAATTAAGGTAAGACTCTTTAGACCCTTTAGTAGTAAACACTTTATTAATGCACTTCCTTCTACTGTAAAGGCTATTGCAGTTCTTGACAGAACAAAAGAGCCCGGTGCTATAGGTGAGCCGATTTATGAAGATGTAAGATCCTCCATCGGTGAAGCAATGCGCAACGGAAGTCTTAAAATGGATTACCCGCATATAGTCGGAGGCAGATACGGGCTCGGTTCAAATGAGTTTAATGCAGGGATGGCAAAGGCGGTTCTCGATAATCTTAAAGAGGATAAACCAAAGAATCATTTTACAATTGGAATCCACGACGACGTAACCCATACAAGCCTAGAATGGGACGATAATTTTTCAGCGGAACCTGCAGGGGTTCATAGGGCTGTATTTTTTGGCTTAGGCGGTGACGGCACTGTTGGTGCAAATAAGAATTCAATTAAAATAATAGGTAAAGCAACTGATAATTACGCCCAAGGATATTTTGTGTACGATTCTAAAAAATCCGGTGCACTCACAATTTCACATTTGCGGTTTGGTAAGGAGCCTATTAGGAGCACCTACCTTATTCAGAAGGCAAGTTTTGTTGCCTGCCATAAGTTCAGCTTTTTGGAGAAGGTGGAAATGCTCAATAAGCTGGAGAAAAACGGGACGTTTCTCTTAAACTCTCCCTACAGTAAAGATGATATCTGGGATTATCTGCCTGTGGAAGTTCAGAAGGAGCTTATAGACAAAAATGCCAAATTCTATCAGATTCATGCAAATAAAATTGCAGAGGATGCAGGTTTAGGTTCACGCATTAATGTTATACTCCAGACCGCTTTTTTCCTTATTTCAGGAATTCTTAAAAAGGATAAAGCAATCGAGCTTATAAAGAAATCCATAGAGGATACATACGGCAGGAAGGGTGAAGATATTGTTGCCATGAACATGAAAGCTGTTGAGACTGCAATTAACAGCATAGAAGAGGTTAAATATCCTAAAGAGGTGCGGGGAGATATTCACATAAAACCTCCGGTGCCGAAAACTGCCCCTAAATTTGTACAGGAAGTCACAGGTGAAATAATTGCGGGAAGAGGCGATAAAATTCCTACATCAAAATTGCCGGAAGACGGAACATACCCTTCCGGTACTACAAAGTACGAAAAACGTAATGTGGCAGAATACATACCTGTATGGGATCCGGAAACATGTATCCAGTGTGGCGAGTGCGCCTATGTGTGCCCTCATGCTGTAATAAGGATGAAAGTCTACGATGAGAAAAGCTTAAAAGGTGCTCCTAAGGATTTTAAATCCACAGATGCAAAGGGAAGAGAATTTGCCGGTCTAAAATATACCCTGCAGATTTCTCCGGAAGACTGTACGGGCTGCGAGCTCTGTGTAAATACATGTCCTGCTTTTAAAAAAGAGAATGGCGTTAAAACAGACAGGAAAGCTATTAATATGGAATCGTATCTTCCCATAAGGGAACGTGAAGTCGAAAATTACAAATTCTTTGAAAGCCTTCCGGATACAGATCCTAAACTTATAAAGAGAGATTCAATAAAAGGGTCTCAGTTTCTTACTCCTCTCTTTGAGTTTTCCGGTGCATGTGCAGGATGCGGTGAAACCCCGTATGTAAAGCTCATGAGTCAACTCTTTGGTGACAGAGCTGTTATTGCAAATGCTACCGGGTGTTCATCGATCTACGGAGGTAATTTGCCTACAACCCCGTATACAGTTAGAAGCGATGGAAGAGGCCCTGCATGGTCCAATTCTCTCTTTGTAGATGCTGCAGAATTCGGGTTTGGGATGAGGCTTACAAGTGATAAACTCACAGAGTTCGCCTATGAACTTGTTGGCAGGTTTATTAAGGAAGGTGGTAATGGTGTTGATGTTAATTTGCTCAAAGAGATATCCGGGGCGGATCAGTCAACTCAGGAAGGGATAGAACAGCAGAGAGAACGTGTTGCAGCACTTAAGAAACAGCTCGGCAGTGCAAAGAGTGAGGTGGCTAAACAGCTCCTTTCATCTGCAGACTACCTAATTAAGCGCTCTGTATGGATAATAGGAGGCGACGGATGGGCCTATGATATAGGCTACGGCGGGCTGGACCACGTTATAGCTTCCGGTAGAAATGTTAATCTCTTGGTGCTTGATACTCAGGTTTATTCCAATACAGGAGGCCAGATGTCAAAAGCAACCCCGGTAGGAGCTGTTGCAAAATTCGCCGCTGCCGGCAAGCCTTTGCAGAAGAAAGATTTAGGTTTAATGGCTATGAGCTACGGTAACGTATATGTAGCCCGTGTTGCGATGGGAGCAAATAAGATACAGACACTGCGTGCATTTATAGAGGCTGAAAACTACAATGGGCCTTCGGTAATTATTGCTTACTCGCATTGTATAGCTCATGGAATTGATATGTCTCTAGGGTTAAATCAGCAGAAGCTTGCTGTTCAATCCGGAGCCTGGAATATATTCCGGTATAATCCGGTACTTGCTGAGCAGGGGAAAAACCCGCTTAAATTGGATTCCAAAGAGCCGTCTATCGATATTTCAGAGTACATGAACAATGAGATACGGTTTAGATCTTTAAAGAAAATAGACCCACAACGTGCGGAGAAACTCCTGGAGCTTGCACGAAAAGAGGCGCAGGAGAAGTATAAGTATTTTAAGTATCTTGCAGACAGGCCTTATTAGTCCTTTAAAATTTGAGGAATTAAAAAAATTATAGAGCCCGGATTTAGACTGGGCTCTTTTTTATGCTTTAAATATAATGTGGGGTTAAATATTAAACTGCTTTTAAATGCGGTGGGTATTTATAATACAATGAGCTAAAGTATAATATTAATATACTAATTTTACCAGTATTAGTTATATTAGTAGCAAATAGCTAAAATAGTAAATATTATTCGTAAGTTTTTTACTTATTCCCTGACAGCATTTTTAAGCATTATTATAATTAATTTATGAGTATTGATACAGAATGGGCGCTTCGTGTTTCCGAAGCCACTTCTGATTTCACTAAAAGTGACAGGCTTATACTCTCCTTTATCACTTCACACCCCCAGGATGCAGCGTTTCTGCCTCTGAAGGGTCTTACGGAAAAAACAGGGACAAGCAAGCCGACTGTTATAGAGTTCTATAAAAAGCTAGGATACAGTTCATTTAAGGAGTTTCTAAATGGTTTAAGAAACTTCTATGAGCATCATATAGATTCGTACAGAGCCTCTGCAGCAATCTTTAAAAAAATAAATGGTACGGGGGAGCTAATTAGTGCGCTGGTAGAAACGGAAGTTCGATCTATAACGAGAATTAAGGATTATATTTCCGAAGATGACCTAATGTTTATTTCGAAAAGTATTCTTGGTTCGAAAAGGGTTTTTATATTCGGGCCGGGCACAGGGTATTACCCTGCTCATTTTCTTTTTCAGCGTCTTAAGAGATATAGGATTGATATTCACCTTATTGGGGATGATATTCAACACACTGCTGAATATCTTTTTCCTGTATGCACGGGCGACCTGGTGCTAATTTTTAACTACCTCCCGGAACCGGACATTATAGAGAAGGTGATGAAGTACTGTAAAGATGAAGGTGCTTCGATAGTGCTTATAACCGGGAGCATTTATCTCTCCCTGGCCCCCTATCCGGACAGGGTAATCTATGTGAAGAGGGGTGAAATAGGTTTTAAAAATTCTATGGCTGTACCTATGGCTTTTGCTAATTTAATACTGCTTTCGGTAGAGCTTACCGGCGGAGAAAAAGTCAGCGGGTATTTAAAAAACTTGGAAGAGAAACGAGATGAGTACAAACTTCTCTTCTCTTAAGTTTTCTCTTATAAATAATTTTTTTCAGGAGGTAAAAAATGAAGAAGAAAATGCTTTTATTTCTAGGGCTCATACTTATAGTGGGACTCTTTCCTCTAATGGCGAAAGGCCAGGAAGAGATAGCTACAGGACCGGCAAGTATTGAAGTTTACTACTCTGTGGCAGTAGATGCACCCATTGCAAAGATGCTT
Source organism: Spirochaetota bacterium (assembly GCA_003641675.1). Taxonomy (GTDB): domain Bacteria; phylum Spirochaetota; class Spirochaetia; order SZUA-6; family SZUA-6; genus SZUA-6. The sequence continues at coordinate 10,121 of QNBI01000008.1, forward strand.
AGCGGTTATATTGCTGCATTCGAAAAGGATAATCCTGCAATCACTGTAAAACCTGTATTTTCGGGAGGTTACGGCGATACTAAGACAGCCGTACAGACTATACAATAGAGGGGGGCGGGAAAGCTCCGGCTATGGCTGTTCTGCTGGCCACGAACCTATATGACCTAATTAATGCGGACTATATAGAGCCTTTGGACAGTTACTTAAACGTACTAAAGGACAAGAACGGTTATATGGATGATTTCTTTAAGGCATTTCTTGAAAATTCTCGTTATGACGGGAAAGTTTGCTGCCTTCCTTTTCAGCGTAGCGCTGTTGTAATGTACTACAATAAAAACCTTTTTAAAAATGCAGGGCTTTCGGCACCTGACAGCTGGGATTCATGAGGCGAAGCGGCCGCTAAACTGACAAAACGTTCGGGTTCACAGGTTACAAGATGGGGTATTCAGTACCCTTCAGGATGGCCATCTGGTTGTTTCAACCCCTCGCTATAGGTGCAGGAAGGAATATAGTGGGAGATTCCGATACGGAAGTTTACTTGTTGCGCCGCTCCACGCTGTTTATCTCAACAATCGCTTTTATCGGGGCTTTCCAGACGGTAGATCATATTTTTGTTCTGACGCAAGGTGAGCCCAGCGGTTCAAGTACTGTCCTGTTGTATTACCTGTGGCAGGAAAGGTTCGAAAATCTCGATATCGGAAAGTCATCCGCTTTGACTATAATTCTTATCGTAATACTTCTCATTTTCACTATAACGAATTTTCGAATAACCGAAGAAAAGGGGGAAAGGAATGCTTAAGAAGGCATTCTCTCTTGCCCCTTTCGGAAGGTATTACTTTAATACAATTTTTATCGTAATTCTAATATTTGCCGTTCAGCTTGTAACCATCACAATCGGGACTTTTGCCTTTGTAAACTATAAGTTTGTTGGTCACAGGGTGGTATTGTTTTTTATACTGCTTCAGCTCATGATCCCGCCTTCTGCTCTGCTAATACCGAATTTTGCAACAATCTGGTTTTTAGGCTTATTCAATACAAAACTGGCAATAGTGCTTCCCTATTTCGGTTCTGCTTTCGGTTTATTTTTAATGAGACAGGCATTTCTGGGTGTGCCAAAATCCCTTGTACACGCAGGCATTATAGACGGCTGTTCGTGGTGGCAGCTTCTTATCCATATATATCTTCCGCCCTCGATACCTATTCTAATCGCCTTTGGGCTTTCTTCTATAACGTGGCATTGGAATGACTTTTTATGGCCACTAATAATAATCAATTCACCTAAAGCGCGGCCTTTAACGGCAGGACTTGTAAGATTTACTCAATTGGGTGAGATTGGAGCACGGTGGTCTCTGCTTGCTGCCGCCACAATTATTGTCATAGCACCGTTGTTTTTTGCGTTTTTAATATTTCAGAAGAGGTTTATTCAGTGTTTTATTAACTCCGGTATAAAGTAGTTTTATATAATATCAGCAACTTATGGAGCAAAACCAATGAGGAAAATATCAGTTTTTAAAAAATTATTTCTGATAGGAAGACCGGCAGCAGGAAAGAGCGAGATTATAGATTATTTAAAGAAAGTTTCTCCGGAAGAACGTGAATTAAAGTTTCATATAGGTAATTTTAGAGAACTGGACGATTTTCCTGTGATCTGGAGCTGGTTCGAAGAGGATGCAATTCTTTCTGAAATGTCCAAACCAAGGCTGCATACGGATTTCAAGGGTTATTTTAAGTATGAATACCTTTGGAATGTTCTAATAAAAAAGCTGGAACTGGATTATAAAAAGAGTTCTGTGGAGAGCGGTACCAATACGTATATTATTGAATTTTCACGGGGAAGTGAACACGGAGGATTCAGAGAAGCCTCCAGCCAATTTTCAAAAGCTATTCTGGATGAAGCTGCAGTTCTTTATATTAACGTATCTTTCGAAGAATCTATGAGAAAAAACCGCAAGAGATACAATCCGAAGAAGCCTTACAGCATTCTTGAACACTCCCTGCCGGATAAAAAACTTGAAAAACTCTATAAGGATAGCGACTGGGAGGAATTTTCCTCCGGGGATCCTGACTATTTATCTGTGAATAATGTGAGATTACCCTATGTTGTTTTTGAGAATAACGATGATATAACAACGGAAGGTGGGGCAATTTTGGGTGAACGTTTAAAAACGGTACTCGGCCGTCTCTGGGATTTATATAAATAAAAATAATATAATAGAGATATATTTTTACCGATACTTAAAGCATGAAGTGTCTTTTAGTCAGCGTACTTTTCTCTTATTTTTTTTCTTTGAGTGTTATAAACGCCTTTGAACTGCCTGAGGTTACCGTTAAATATGAAGTTCTTCAAGGTTCGGATGAAGAAGAGATAGAAGATTATCTTCTGCCATCTTCTCTACGCAACATTGCATCCTTAAGGCTAAAGAAAATATTTACCGATGAGTTATGGTATGCTGTTTTGGTTAAATATTCAAATAAAGACTATTACAATACTAAGGGAGATTACAGTTATATTAACCTTAATAACGGACTATCATGGAAGATAAGCAGTACGATGAAGATCGGAGCGGATTTTTTAACACGTTATGTATACTTTAATGACCTGGACACTAATAATCAACCTAAAAATTATATTAACCTCGGGGGCAAATTCTCCGGTACTTACAAAATTCTACCCGAGCTTTCATTGGGTACATGGATAAAAGCCGATTATAATCTCTATACAAATGCAGAAAAGTCAAAACAGGAGTATACTGTTAATGTAGGAGTTATATCGAAACAGGCTAATCTGCTATGGAGGTTGCGTTATAAAGGGATTCTGCGGGATGCACTCGGTGATTTAAGTATTCAGAGCAGAAGTTTTCTTAATTACGGAAGCATCTCTGCAACATGGAAGCCATAAATAAATAAGAATTATTTGACAAACTGTGTTAAACTTTATAATATATAACAATGTATATAGGCTTCCTGTAGTAGGGAGATAAAACCTATCTTTTAAAAGGGGCATCATGAATAATAATATAGTGCCAGGTTTTGATGACGAAAAAGATGACAGCCTGAAAATAAGATTACAAAAGATAGACGATATAGACGGATGTCTTGTAATGTATCTTTCAGGGTATATAGATACGTATAATTCCAACTATTTTCAGAAAAGGGTTGCAAAGGCAATAGAGGCTGGATTTATTAGGCTTATTTTCCACTGCGGAAGCTTAAACTATGTTTCCAGTACAGGTATAGGGTCGTTCACAGCTTTTTTAAAAGCTGTGAAGCCGAGAGGGGGCGATCTGGTACTGCTCGAGATACAGCCCAAAGTGTATGAAGTCTTCCAGCTTTTAGGATTTTCCCAGTTTTTCAATATAAAAGAAAATTTGGAAGAGGCGGTTCAGTTTTTCAGCCAGAAAAAGGAGGCGGGACACGAAGGGCCGTTCCCCAAAATATTTAAGTGCCCGATTTGCGGAAAAAAACTCAAAGCTACAAAAGCCGGCAGATTCCGTTGTTCCGAATGCAAAACAATACTTGTCATAGATAATGCAGGGCAAGTTTTTCTTGGTTAATTGTTTCTATCCTTCGGTTTACATCTAAAATAGGAGCTATCCCTTATGAGCAGTGAAGATAAAATAGAAAGATATCTTGTCCGACTTTCTCTTTCCTATGAAAAACTAGATGGGAACAGCTGGCTAATTAATGACGGGGAAAAAGGACTTGAGAATGTTGTTGTAATTTCGGCAGGTCCGCTGGTTATTGTCAGGGTAAAGGTAATGGAAATACCGGATAATAATAAGAAAAAATGTGAGCTTTTCGAAACCCTTCTGCGCTTAAACGGCTCCGACATGATTCACGGGGCTTATGCTTTGGAAAAAAATAGTATTATAATGATTGATACTCTGGAAGGTGAAACCATGGACATTGAAGAGCTGCAGGCATCTTTGGATGCTTTTGGTCTGGCTTTAGCTCAGCATTATAAGGCATTATCACAGTACAGAATAAAAACTAACTAGGAGATTTCTCATATGGGAATATTTAGTCGTTTTAAAAGAGCCGTAAAAGCTAATTTAAATGATATGATAAGCAGGGCGGAAAACCCTGAAAAAATGCTCAACCAGCTCATACAGGAAATGAATGAACAGCTTATTCAGGCAAAAAAACAGGTTGCCCAGGCGATTGCCGATGAAAAAAAACTGGAAAGAGAAATACGAAGAAATAAAGCCGCGGCAGAGGACTGGGAACAAAAAGCTGTACTGGCTGTAAAGGCGGGAAAAGATGACCTTGCTAAGGAAGCGCTTGTAAGGCAGAAGGAATACAACGATTATAACGTGCAGTACCGTAGTGAATGGGAAGCCCAACATAGTACGGTGGAAAAATTAAAGGAATCACTACGTCAGCTTCAGGTTAAAATAGATGAGGCACAGCGCAAAAAGAATCTATTAATAGCCAGAGCGAAGCGGGCGGAGGCACAGAAAAAAATTCAGGAAACTATGGGGAGTATTGCAGATACATCTGCCTTCGATGCTTTTGACAGAATGTCCCATAGGGTGGAACAGCTTGAGATGGAAGCAGAGGCGGCGGAAGAACTGGGACAGATAGGTGAGGCTTCAAAGGAAGATAACAGTATAGAAAAGCAGTTTGAGGAGTTGGAAGCATCGGATTCCAGCGCTGATAAAATGCTCGAAGAGTTAAAAAAGAAAATATTAAAATTAGAGGATAAACCCTCCTGAGCATAACTGTTAATATAGTCTGTACAGATACTTTTAAAAGCGAAGAGCTTAGGCACAGTTTAAAATCCGATAATAACTATAGTTTTTTAATTTCCGATTCCCCTATTAAAGATCAGGATGTGGATATATATGTACTCCCTGTTGAGAAAATTCCGGAAAATGGTTTCCTATACCCCTTTATAGTGTACGGGGCGAGAGAATTTTTAGAAATAGCGGTGCTTAAAGGCTGTAAAGATTACATTAGAGAGCCCTGGGGCAGGGAAGAACTTTTATTCAGGGTCCAAAAAGCTGTTTCCGGTCTGGCCAAGGTGAAAACCGGGGATGAGTCTGCTTTTATTGTTTTAGACGGCAAGCTTATGTACGGCGACAGGAAAGTTTCCTTAAGTTTTCCGGAAGCTCTTGTTTTTAGGGTACTTCTTGCTAATACGAGCAAACTGGTAAGCCGTGAAGCACTGTACTATACATTATGGGGAAAGCTCCCTTCGAAAGGGAGCAGAGTAATTGATGTACACATTTCTTCTTTAAGGAAGAAACTTAAATATCTTAGAAAGGATAAGGGATACAATGCAATAAGGTCTGTAAGGGGCTACGGTTACCTCTTTACCGGCTGAAATTGTATGAGCAATCCATATATTTACTCACATATTACAGCTGTTCCGTATACGAGAAGTTCGGCGGCTGCCTGCATAACGGAAGTAGTTGTAAACCTCATTGCGACTACCGCATTTGCACCTTTCTGTTCCGCCTCTTCTATTAGCCTGTCGATAGCCTGCTCACGGGCTTCTGCCATCATCTTTGTATAATCGGTGATTTCTCCGCCTACCATATTTTTAAACGCAGCCATTACATCTCTGCCTATATTTCTTGAGCGTATGGTATTCCCCTTAACGAGGCCCAAAACAGTTTTAATTGTTTTTCCCGGAATATTATCGCTGGTGACGAGAATCATCTTATAACTCCTTTATAATTATCGTTTTTACTCTCTTTAATTCTATCAGTAATGCTTACCGACAGCAATATGATAAAACCAAGTGCTAATCCCCCTATTATTATTTTCAGGATGATTTCCGTTTCGGGAGAAACAAATAACTGA
>QNBI01000009.1 GCA_003641675.1 Spirochaetota bacterium
AAGAGAAATGTAAGTATCCAGAGCCACACTCCAGCTTTCTCCGTGAATGCTCATCCCAACGATAATTCCGCCGAGAATATTAATTACAGTAATAAGAATTCCTACCTTAATTTCACCGGAAACAAATTTAGAGGCACCGTCCATGGCGCCGTAAAAGTCTGCCTCTCTCTGAAGGTTATTTTTTTTGGTTGTCGCTTCCTCTTCCGTAATTAACCCCGAGTTATACTCCGCCTCTATTGCCATCTGTTTTCCGGGCAATGCATCCAGGGTAAACCTTGCAGCGACTTCAGCGACCCTTGTAGCGCCCTTTGTAATAACAATATACTGTACTGCTATTATAATAATAAAAATTATAAACCCTATAACATAACCTTCTAAACCCTTTGCCCCTGTAACAAAGGTACCGAAGGCTCGTACAATTTTGCCGTTAAAATGACTTCCCTTTGAAAGGATAAGCCTTGTTGAAGAAACATTTAAGGCGAGTCCGAATACCGTGGAAATTAAAAGCAGAGTGGGAAAAACTGTAAATTCAAGTGCATGACGGGTATAGAGAACAATAAGAATTATAAGCAGGCTCAAGACAATATTAAAAGCCATTAAGGTATCAAGAATGAATGCAGGCATCGGAATGAGCATCATCATTACAATTACAATAACGCCGACCGCTACAAGTATATCGCTTCTCTCCTTCCATGCTGAACCTACTATTTTTCGGGCATCTGCCATGCCATTATCTCCTTTTTAAACCGCTTCCTGTTCTTTACCGGATAATTTATAAATATGGGCCAATATTGTAGCCATAGCTTCATAAAATTTTTCCGGAATTTCATCACCGATTTCAACCTCACTGTATAGGGCTCTTGCAAGAGGTTTGTTTTCTACAATCGGAACCTTGCTTTCACCGGCAATTTCCTTAATCTTAAAAGCTATATTATCAGCCCCTTTTGCAGTAACGGTAGGCGCTATCATCCTTGCCCTTTCCCACTGAAGCGCAATGGCAAAGTGAGTCGGGTTTGTTATTACCACATCTGCCTTCGGAACATTTCTAAGCATATTCTGGGAAAGCATGTCTCTCATTCTTTCACGTAGCCTGCTTTTAACAAGCGGGTCACCTTCGTACATTCTGCGCTCTTCCTTTATCTCCTGTTTAGACATTTTTAACGATTCCATATGCAGCCTCTTCTGGAACATATAATCCGGAATAGCAAGCACAAGTAAAGCGAGTGCGGATTCTACTATAATCCGGAAGGCAATGCCTGCAATAAGGTTAAAAGACATAAAAAACGGCGCTTCAACCGATTTTGTTATTTTCGGAATTTCAGCACGTATGTTTAAATATGCTACAAATCCTATAATAAGTACCTTAAAAATAGACTTCCCAAGGTTAAAAGCAGCTTCACTGGAAAACATAGCCCGTTTAAAAAATTTGCCGAATTTTGGTATAATCTTTTTTATATCAGGTGTAATCGGTTTAACAGTGAACATAAAACCGACCTGAAAAATATTTCCGAGAAGCGCTGCAACAAATGCAACAATAAAAATAGGTGCAGATATTTTTACAAAGAAAGAAATAAATGCCTTTGAAACGATTGCGGACTTCGTAACATCTATCTCCGAAGAATTTACAAGAAAAAATTTAAGCATATTTAACATTGTTTTTAATATGCCCGAGGATAATATCGCTAAAACCACTATGCTGGAAAGCAGAATAAGAGCAGAAGTAAATTCCGACGATTTTACTACCTTTCCCTCTTCTCTTGCCTTACGCAGTTTATGCTCGGTAGGCTCTTCTGTTCTGCCCTCATCCTCCGCAGCAAACCACTGCAGATGGATTTCAAAGGGAGTTGAAATGGGAAGTTTGTAAAAATCATCGATATACATCAGCTTCCTCCGCCTATCTGCATATACATACGAGCGAGACTGTTAAAACTAAAATCTATAATTCGCCCGAATGCTGCAACAAGAAACGGTATGGTTAAAAATATAATGAGAAAAGCAACACCTATTGCTATAGGGAACCCCATCATTAAAAGATTCATCTGAGGAGCCGCCTTTGCCAGAAGCCCCATTGATATTGAAATTAGCAACAGAGTTCCTAAAACAGGGAAGGCTATTGTAAGAGAATTAGAAAATAGTCTACCCAAACTTCCTATGAACAACCGTGCAAGATAGTCTTTACCATCGACAAGATCAATCGCCTTTATCGTCTGGAAGGAACGCATAACGCCGACCAGCATGAATTTCTGAAAACCGCCGACCGAAATGAAAACAAGCATTGCAATAAGATTTAAAAACTGCCCCATCAGAGGAATCTGGATCTGTGCAAGCGGGTCAAAAACCTGAGATGCACCGAAACCCATCTGGATAGAAAAAAACTGTCCCGCCACCTGGAAGGCGGCATAGATTACTGAAAGGAAAAACCCTATTATAATCCCTATAAGTATTTCACCGAGAAGGAGCATAAGGTACTGAACTGCATTATCTGGAATATTGTAGCCCATCTGAACAACCCATGGATATACAACAACAGCTGTAAAAAACGAAAGCCCGATTTTTGCAAGCTGTGGAATTAAAGACGATGACAGTAAAGGTGCAACTTCAACCATTGCTATAATCCTGAAGAGAATAATGAGGAAAAGCTGAAAATTTTTTACTGTCAGATCAAACATCTATCCATTAACCTGTCATATTTGGAATTTGCTCCAATAGACGCTTTGTAAACTGCACCATGGAAGTAACAATCCATGGTCCGAACACGAAAATCGCGCCGAGAATCGCCGCTATTTTCGGGACAAAAGTAAGCGTCTGTTCCTGAATGGAAGTAGTAGCCTGAAGAATAGAAACAATAAGGCCGACAAGCATGCCGATTAGAAGTATTGGGGCAGCAATCATAAGAGTCTGAAGCACGCCCCCGCGCATTAAATTAACAGCAAAACCTATACTCATAATCCCCTCCTCTATATATAATTATCGGAAACTTTTAACAATTTCCAAGGTTATTAAGCTCCACCCGTCGACAAGAACAAAAAGTATAAGCTTAAAGGGCAGAGATATCATTACAGGCGGCAGCATTATCATCCCCATGGACATTAATGTCGAAGCAACCACCATATCTATTATGATAAATGGAATAAAGAGCAGTATCCCGATTTTAAAGGCCACCGTCATTTCATGCAGAACAAATGCAGGTATTAATACATACGTAGGAACATCGGCAAGCGTTTTAGGCTTATTTAAGCCCCGCATTTTCATAAACAGTCTTATATTGCTCGGATCATCATTCATCTGTTTGTACATAAATAACCGTATCGGAGCTTCTGCTTTTTTATACATCTCCTGAAAACCTATTTTGCCATCGGAAAAAGGCTTAATAGAGTCGTTGTATATTTTATCAAAAGTCGGCCACATAATAAAAATCGTGAGGAACAAGGCAATTCCCATTAATATCTGGTTAGGAGGAACCTGCTGAAGCGATAAAGCCCTTTTTACAAATTCAAAGATTAAAGCAATTCTAATAAAAGAAGTCATGAGGATGAGTAAAGAAGGAGCAAGAGTAAGTACAGACAGTAGAAGCAGAAGCTGCAGGGAAAGAACAACCTCGCCGTTATTCTTTGCAGGCCTTACATTAAAATCCACATAGGGGAGTCCAATCTGGGAGTTAGTTCCCGGTACAGTGTTTCCGGAAACAGCAGTCTTAGGAGTATTCCCTGTTGCTTGAGCGTATAAAGCCAGAGGCGATAGCATACCGCACACCACTACTATAACAAAAAGAGTTTTTCGAATATTCATGTCCCCTCCCAATCTTGTCAGTCTGACAAATGGACTATTTCAATTTATGCAGCCTTTCCCGCTGCTTTTTGAGGAAATCCATCGATTCCTCCACCGGGTCTCCCTTGTTTTTCCTGCTGAAAATATCGGACAGTGTATTCTGGAAACTCTTTTTAGCTCCTCGGCCTTTCTCTGAAATTTCAAGCTTTAAAGAATCCAGAGTCTCCTGTTCTGTTATTCTGGAAATTAAATTAATGCTGTTGTCTGCCGCACCAATTAAAAATATGCTTTCACCAATTTTAATAAGGTGTACCGCTTTACCACCGGCGAGATCCTTGGAGGCGATAATATCTATAATCTCGTTATCTGCAAACTTTTTGCGTGTACCCTTTTTTAATATAAAAAAGAGCAGATAAATAACTCCGACAACAGCACCTAAAACAAGTATCATTCTTATGAAATCCCATGTTGAGACAAGAGGAACCCTCTTTGTACCGGCGGTACTGCCGCCAGCATTAGTACCGTTATCGGAAATAAGAAGCTTCGTTTCCGGATTTACTTCCTGGTTTGACGTCTGTGCAGCCGTGCCCTCTGATTTTGTAAGTGAATTTTGGGCGTACAGAGGCAGAGATATTAAACCTGTAAATATAATTCCTGCGGATAAAAGAAATAATTTTAAATTTTTCAGTTGTCCCCTCCCAAAATATAGTTTTTTAACTGTTACAAATTATGAAAGATCACTCATTCTCTCCATTGGTGAAACTATTTCAGTGACCCTAACACCAAAATTTTCGTCTATTACAACTACTTCACCCTTTGCTATAAGCTTGTGGTTAACAAGAATATCTACCGGTTCGCCGGCAAGCTTATCAAGCTCTATAATTGTACCTTCACCTATTCCGAGTATGTCTTTTATGAGCTTTTTTGTTCTCCCAAGCTCGACGGTCATCTCCATATATACGTCCATGAGAAGTCCGATATTACCCTGTTCCGTACTCCCCGCCGACGGCTGTAAATTTGCAAACTGTACCGGCTGCACATTGGGAGGATTAGCGGAAGGCCCGATATTCGCTCCGCCAACCGATTGGCCGAAGGTCTGTTGCATTCCTCCGCCCTGCTCGCCAAATATATTGCCGGGGAAAGGCGCATTGGATACTCCACTGTCGGGCTGTGAGGTAGCTGTCCCGGGCATGTCTGCTGCCATGGCTTCCGCACCTTGAGCCTCTGCAGAAGCGCCACCTGCAAGAGATGCGATATCTTTAACCGCAGAAAGTGCAAACACCTCGTACAGTTTGCTGGGAGTCTCTCCTTCAATGGAAAAAGGATATTCCACGCTCACTATAACATCGCCCTGAGGAAGTCTGGCCTGCGACTTTTCATGCTTTTTTAAATCCGGCGGGCTTGTTTTTAACATACGCCCTATCTGATTTCCAATAGCAGTTGCAGAGGAACCGGTCATTTGAGAAACAGCCTCAGAAACAGCAGACAGAGCAGCCTCATCAAGCTCATTGCCTGTCTGACCCATCATAAGGCTGGAAATTGTATTGGCAGATTCTATAGTTAAAAAGTAAGAATGGTCTCCAACCACACCTTCCGTTAAATCTATCTTTACATCGACAATCTCCTCCGGAAGCGTTTCTATAAACTGTTCCCTGGAAACCAGTTTTATTTCCGGAGCACCGATTGTTACAGTCTTTCCCGTTAAAATGGATAAATTTGACCCCTGAGACTCTACAATATCCTTTAACAGATTCTGGAATACAGTTTTTTCCTGATTGCTTAAAGGAGACGGAGCATTTTCTGCCGTTTCCATTTCTATATTATCAGTACCCTGCAACAATGCATCTATTTCATCCTGTGATAATGAACCATCACTCATTCTCTTCCTCCCCTTCTGCCGCTAGTTCTTCAAATTCTTCTTCATCTATTCCTTCTACTTTTTTAACAACCTGAACGGCTAATTTATTTCCTACAACTCCGGGCCTGCATAAAAATTTCCTTCTGTCGCCTATACGCAGAGACAGAGGATCGCCCACACGCACACTATCCAGCCTAATAATATCCCCCTGCCTAAGAGAGAGAACATCGCGCACCGTTAAGTTTATTTTACCGATTTCCGCTATAAGTGTAACCTCTATTGTGGCAAGCCGCTCTCTTAAAATATTTAAATTTTCCGTTGTTGTGCCTCTGCGCACAGATGAATACCAGTACTGTGCAGACAATTTCGATATTATCGGTTCTATTGTTAAGTACGGGATACAGAAGTTCATCATTCCTTCCACCTCCCCAACCTTTGTCTCCAGTGTTACAAGCACCACCATTTCTGTAGGAGGTACTATCTGTGCAAACTGGGGGTTTGTCTCAATCTGCCCCAGTCTCGGTCTAAGGTCTATAACAGTACTCCACGCTTCCCTTAAGTTCCCAAGCACCCGTACTATTATTCCCTCCATTACGGACTGTTCTATGTCTGTTAGATCCCTTGTAAATTTTGCTCCTTCTCCCTGACCTCCGAAAAGCCTGTCTATAATAGAAAAAGTAACGGAAGGATCAATTTCAAGGATAGCGGAACCCTTTAGAGGATCCATATTTATAACTGCAAGAGTTGTAGGATTCGGTATTGAACGGATAAACTCTTCGTAAGTAAGCTGATCCACGGAAGCCACATGAACATGGACAAGGCTTCTTAGCTGAGCCGACAACGAAGTTGTCGTTAAACGTGCAAATGTCTCGTGCATTATAGATACAGTTCTTATCTGATCCTTTGAAAATTTATCGGGCCGCTTAAAATCGTATATTTTGATTTTACGCTGATCCGTAGCCTGATGTATTTCTTCTGTATCTACTTCGCCGGATGAAATAGCAGTTAAAAGCTGATCTATCTCATCCTGCGAAAGCACCTCTGTCATCTAAATCCCTCTCTAACGTGTTACAACGAATTCTCTAAAAATAACAGATTCAATTTTTCCGGATTTCATAACCTGATTTATCTGCTGTTTTAAATCTTCCTCTAACTGAACATAATGTTCAGGGGTTAATTCATCCGCCTTTTTCCTGCTTACAAAGAGAAAAATAATATTCTGTATCTGCCTGGAACGGGCTATTAACTCTGTATTAATCTCTTTATTGCCCTTGGCATAGCCAATACTGACCTTCAAAGAAAAAATTGAAGGCACTTTATCCGAGGTTACACCCCTTATCGATTCAATATTATCGTAGTACTCCTGAGGAGGTGCCTTAGCTCTGTACTCCGGAGATACAGTTGCAACATTCTGGGCTTTTCTTCCCTTATTAATAATACCGAAAGTTACAACAGTTGTTGTAACAACAAGAATTATAATTCCTACCCCAATTGCAACCCATTTAAGTATTGCTATTAAAGCTCCGGAGAGAAAACCGCCCTTCTTTTGCCCCGGCTCGGCCTCATCTGCGCCGGCTCCTACATCTTCAAGATTCAAACTCTCTTCGTCGGACATCCCTTATCTCCCCTTTACTTTCTTTCTCTTACATACAAATCTATCAGAAAACAAATAAATATTCAAATACATAAACATTATAGGTGCCCCTTTGTGAGGACTACAATATCAACGCGCCTGTTGTAAGCTCTGCCCTCCGGTGTATCGTTACTTGCAAGAGGGACTGTATCTGCAAAACCTGCAACCTGGAACTGATTCTCATTAACCCCAAAATCCACCAGATAATGCAGAACATTCGTTGCACGGGCAGTCGACAGCTCCCAGTTTGTATGCCATTTACCCTTAGGATTTGTGGGAAGTGAATCGGTGTGCCCCTCTATTCTGAACTTGTGGTCCTTTAAATCCTGAGAAGACAGGAGTGCCGCTACTCTCTGAAGAACACTCCGTGCCTCCTCTATATTTATCTCTGCACTTGCCGGTTTAAAGAAAGAATCTGCAGCGAGAGAAATGACAAGGCCTCTCTCATCCTCTTTTATACGTATCTTCTTTGTTTTAAGTTCCGGCTGGAATTGAGAAATAGCTGTTTTACGCGCTTTATCAAGGGCACTCCCCCTCTCCATAGAGGGAAGAGACATTATTGTATTTCCAAGTTCGGCGAGTTTTCCAACCTCCAGAGTATTTCCACCCATTAAAGAACCTAAGCCCTGAAAGGCAGCAAGAATCATTCTAAGCTCGCTACCGTCTATTGTGGCTGTTGTAAACATCATTATAAAAAATGTGAGCAGAAGTGTAGTCATGTCTCCATAGGTTAACATCCAATCCGGCGAACCTTCCTCACATTTTTTACATTTTTTTTCCCTAGGCATACCCTATACTTCCTTCACCGTTTCTTTATTCAGACACAGCCTCCTGTTTAACAGCTTCTCTTCTCGAAGGAGGCAAAAACGAAATAAGTTTCTCTTCCAGAATCCTGGGATTGTCTCCTGACTGTATGGAGAGTATTCCCTCTATCATAATTTCCTTTACAAGGGTCTCGGCTTTATCCCTGTCTTCTAATTTATGCTGATACGGTATAAGCACCAGGTTAGCAAAAATGGCGCCGTACATGGTTGTAATAAGAGCAAGTGCCATGCCGCTTCCAATAGAGGATTTGTCCTCTATATTTGCAAGCATTGCAATTAAACCGGCAAGCGTTCCGATCATTCCGAAGGCCGGCGCAAGTTTACCCCATTGGTTAAATATATCCTGCCCTGTCACATGACGTTCCTGAATCTGATTAAGCTCGTTGTATAGAATATTTTTAATTATATCAGGGTCTGTCCCGTCCACCACCAGCTGGATACCTTTTCTTAAGAATTCGTCTTCAACCTCTTCCAGGTCATCCTCCAATGCTAAAAGCCCCTCTCTGCGTGCTTTCTCAGAAAATGCTACAAGCCTCGAAATTATCCGTTCTTCCTCGTAATTCGGTACATGAAGTCCGATATTTACATATTTCATTATACCCAGTACACGGGAAAGCGGATTTGCAACCATTAATGCGGCAAATGAACCGCCTAAAACCATCAGAAAGGAGGGAAGGTTCAGGTAAGAACTTAGACTTCCGCCGCTTGTAATAATAGACATTAAAATTAAAACAAAGCCTGCAGATATTCCCGCTATGGTCCCAAGATCCATTTAATCACTCCTCATTTTTGAACGCACCTATTAGTCTCCTGTAGTCAACGATTCTTTTAAATATTGTATCATAATCTTCCAACACAATTAAACGTTTTCCGGACAGCATAACAAGAGTAGTATCGGGGTTACACTCTATATACTCTATCTGATGTGGGTTAACATAAAATGTTGTACCGTCAAGCTTTGTAACTTCTACCATTGTCTATTTAAATATACCACCTTATCGTTTTAAAGTTAACAGTTCCTGGAGCATCTGATCCGATGTTGTTATAGTTCTGGAATTTGCCTGGAAGCCCCGCTGAGTCACTATCATATCTGTAAACTGTTCTGCAAGATCCACATTACTCATCTCCAGAGCTCCTGCAATTATCTTTCCCTTACCAGCTGTACCGGAAGCTCCTATGTTTGCGTCGCCTGAGTTGTTGGAGACGACATAGGTGTTTTCTCCCTCTTTCTCAAGACCTCCCGGGTTTGTAAAAGTGGCCAATGCAATCTGTCCCAATATTCTTCTCGTCCCGTTAGTATAAACTCCGGTGATAACACCCGACTGATCAATTTTAAAGCTTTCGAGGTAGCCCATATTATAGCCGTTCTGCCCCGTTATTTTTGTAGAACTTTTATCGGCAAACTGGGTTATGCTGTCTCTGTAGGAACCCACTGTTCCAAGATTAAGATTAAATGTCTGCCTAACTGCAGCGGCTCCAGCAGGAACCGTTGCATCCGGAACATCAAAAGAAACAGGCACCTGCAAAGCACCGGTATTCAGTATATCCCCCTGTGCATCGCTTACAGCAGATAAAGCGCCTAAGTTATCAAAATCTATAAAAAAGGTATTGGTTGTATTATTTGCAGGCCCCACTTCTACCGCGGTATTTGTCGGAGTGGCAGCCTGAGGATCAACAGTAACAGTTGCCTGCCACCTGTTGGCAATTCCCGCCACTTTTGTAAAACTGACCTGAAGCTTATGCACCTTTCCGAAGGAGTCATAAATATCGTGAGTTGTTATCCATGTACCTTTCTGAACATCCTCCGCACCTGCCCCTGCAGGGATTAAAGGAGTTCTCTTGTCCAGGTTGGAGGCAAAGCTCACTTCCGTTGTAGCAGAGGCAGGATCTTTATCCCCTACCGGAATAATAAGATCTTCTGTATCTCCTGCCGTATTAACCGAAGTTACACCTTCTACCGTCCTCGCCATCCAACCCTGCACACGAAGGCCGTTTGCAGGATTAATAAGAGTGCCGTCCTTATCGAGGCCGAAATTCCCTGCCCGTGTATAAAAGGTTTTATCCCCTGCTTTTTCTATAAAAAAACCGTTTCCTTCGATAGCAAGATCCGTCATAACACCTGTTGTCTGGAGAGACCCCTGCGTATGAATCGTATCTATGGAAGCTACCATCATTCCGAGGCCAACCTGTTTGGGATTAACCCCGCCTACTTCATCGGTAGGCTTTGCAGCGCCGGACATGGTCTGAGACAGCATATCGTGGAAGGTTACTCTTCCCTTTTTATAACCAACCGTATTAACGTTAGAGATGTTGTTCCCCAGTACATCCATCCTTATTTGATGGTTTTGCAGGCCGGAAACGCCTGCATACAATGAACGCATCATTTCTTTACCCTCTCAATATCTGTGATATCGTAGTATTTCCCACCAACAAGCACCTGTGGGAACTCCCCTCCGGTAATTTCTTCAACCATTCCATTTAAAGTGTTATTTCCGGACTTCACCGAGACTGTTTTCCCCAACAGAGAATAGGCCTGAGAAGTGGATACCAGATTAAAAACCTTGGATATTTCATCATTCATATTTGTTATTTGTTCAAGCGTTGAAAATTGAGCCATCTGAGCAATAAAATCACGGTCTTTCATTGGCTCGGTGGGATCCTGATGTGTAAGCTGCGTCATAAGCAGCTTTAGAAAATCATCCTTACCAAGGTTTGTTTTTATTTCCTTGCCTTTACTCAAAGTCTTATTGAGCATATTCACCTTCTGCTTTAGTTGAGAAAGCTCTGCAGGTGAAAGCACCGTCTTTAGATCCATAATTCCTCCATTTTATTACAACTCCTATACTACAAGATTAACCACTAAATCTTCCATCCCGTACAGAGGCAATACAGCCGCACTGCTGTTGAATTCCTCGGCTGCCTCGCTTGCGTCCGTAAAGGTTCCGTAACTGTTTAAATCCTGATAATTTCTTTTTCCGGCAGATCCGTTAGATACAGAGACATCAAAACTCGATCCCATAAAACCGTCGTGCATAAGCGCAGTTTTTAAATCTGCAAGATGACTGTCTATTAACTGCTTCATACTATTATTTTCGACAATTATTCTCCCTGCTATACGGTTGTCTCTAATATTTAAATGTATCTTCACATTTCCCAATGATTCCGGCTTTAAAATCAGTCGAATTTCGCCATTTCCGTTTTCTCTAAGTATAATCCCGCTCTTTTTAACTGCATCGGGTCTTAACAGTTCTCTAATTCTGTTTAATACGGTCTCAAAATCAGAGCTCTTTGCAACATTTTCATTTGCACCTGAACCTGCGTCTTTAGAGTCCGTTCCCTGCATAGAGGTAATACTCCAGTTAGTAGAAGTTCCCGTTTTAGATTTATTCATTTTGAAGCTGTCTGACTGGGTCGCTTGTGCCGGATTTCTTGTTTTTGCCGGCTTTATATGAACAGTGCTATTTCTACCGCGGGCAGTTGTAGCTTTACCATGCCTAAGGTCCGTAACTTTGAGTTTCTTAATCGGATCTGTATTATTTACTTCGCCGATCTCGTTTTTGCTATTGTTCTTACTATTACTATTATTGCCAGAACTCATGTTATCGGCGAGCTTTTTAAGTAAGTCAGTTTCTTCCTTTATAAAGGCCATAAGAGAGGGAAAGTCCCCCCTTTTAATTTTATCTAAGAGATTTTTTATAATAATTTTCTTATCTTTATCATTGAGCAGGTTACTGTTTTTAAGCAGAACCAGGAGTTTTTTTACAGCAGAATCGACAGTGATTCCATTTGGTTTTCCCTTGGATTTTCCGGAGATTTCAGATAAGAGAGAGTATATTTTTTTAATTAGCTCAAGAGACGGTTCCTTAATCCCGCTTTCCTTTCCTACAGCAAGTTTTAGATTATTTTTAAGTACCTTCAAAAAATTTTTCCCCTCGGATTTATCTGCAGTTTTCCCTTTAAAAACATTTAAGGAATGAGCAGATGTATTCTTAGCCTTACTCTTTTTTCCTGACTTAGGGTTCTCTATAGAATGTTTTGAAATATGTTCCGCTAACAAAAAAGCCAAACATTACTCCTCTTAGGCTATTCAGCCTAGGTATTGGGCTTACGCGCCATTTTCCTTTCAAGCTCAGCCGCACGCTCCGGAGGCATTAGCGAAAGCCAGTAGGAAACCAATGACATTTCACCCGCTTTTGCCGCCTCTTCTTCTGTGATCCTGAAAGTATCTATAATATCCTGATCATCCATCTTTAAAAGTATTGCCACAGCTTTATCCGGAGGCATACCAACCAGATATTTTGAATTCTGCACCAGGTTCACTCTTCTATTTTCGAAAGCTTTTACTCTTTCGTTAAACGATTTTTCCTTTTCTGCAATAGCTTTCTGCTCTTCCGCCACTTTTTCCATTTTCTGGTTCAATTCATCCTCTTTCTTTTTTAAGTCATTCTCCAACTTTTTAAGCTGTTCGGTTTTTAAGGAAAGGGCATCTTCCTTTTTCTTAATTCGTTCTCTCTCCAGGAGCAACGGATCATCTACAGCCTTTACCGGTGTCTGTTTATTTAACCCCACTAACCCGAATACAGGGGAAAGCGTCTCCTTGACATTGATTATTCCCAAATAATCGAACCAGATTAGTCCCCCTAATACCAGGACTATCACCAGTAAAAACAGTATAAAAACCCTTGCTCCAGCTCCTATTCCGCCATAGAAAGCCAAAACACCCTCCTAAATATTAATTTTTGCTTTAGAATTGCTAATATCATCTATCTCTTTTACCTCATTCATCCTCTGCTCTTTATAGTATTCGGCTTTAAGTCTTTCTTTTAACTTGGACAACACCTTTCTATCTCTTGAAACTTTGATATACTTTTCCCGTATCTCATCCTGTTCTAATCTCCTCCTGGCAAGCTCCTCCACCAGCTCTGCAACTCGCCGGTTTAGACGTGCCGTATAAGACTCCCTGAAATTCAGTATTTCCATATCGACTTTTCCAACTCCTGCTGTGAGCTTAAAAAGAACTCTCGTCTTTTCTGACTCGGCATGGGCTATCTCCCTTTCAAGATTAATACAGATACCGGTTATCTCTGCAAGCTTTAACTCCCACTCTTTCTCTCTGTACCGCCTTAAAGCCAATAGTTTTTCAAGCCGAAACCGAAAGCGCCTCACTTCCTATCTCCTCCTCCGGTATTTCTATTCCGGCAATCTCACCTATCCGTTTAAGGGCATCACCCATTGTGGATTTTTCCTTAATTCCCTGAATAAGAAATTTATTTATTGCAGGCAATACTTCAATTGCCATATCTATTTCTTCATTACTTCCCTTTGCGTATGCTCCTACATTTATTAGATCCTCCGCCTCCGCATAAACTGCAAGCATCCTCTTTATAAAACCTGCCGCTTTTTTAGTTTTATCTCCGGTTACCGCTACGGCAAGCCTGGAAATAGATTTAAGCACATCTACTGCAGGATAATGATTACGCTCTGCAAGTTTTCTCTCAAGAACTATATGCCCATCTAATATCCCCCTGACATTATCCGCTATCGGCTCATCCATATCATCCCCTTCAACGAGGATTGTGTAAAAACCGGTAATTGTTCCCTTTTCCGCCGCACCGCTCCGCTCCAGCAGTTTCGGAAGCTGTGCAAACACGGAAGGGGTGTATCCCCTTGTTGCAGGAGGTTCACCGACGGCAAGTCCGACTTCCCTTTGAGCCCTCGCAAATCTTGTAACAGAATCAAAGAGGAGCATTACATCAAGGCCTCTGTCTCTAAAGTATTCTGCAACGGCTGTCGCAATATATGCTCCTCTGATACGCGAAATAGGAGGTTTATTGGAAGAAGCAACAATAATAACAGAACGTTTAAGGCCTTCTTCCCCAAGTTCATTCTCTATAAATTCCCGTACCTCTCTTCCGCGTTCTCCGATTAGTGCAATAACATTTACCTGTGCGGAAGTATTCCTTGCTATCATGCCGAGGAGGGTCGATTTCCCCACTCCGCTTCCGGAAAAGATTCCGACCCTCTGTCCTTTTCCTACTGTAATTAGACCATCTATTGCTCTTATACCTGTTGTCATTTTTTCTGTGATACGCTGGCGCCTGAGCACATGAGGCGGGCTTCCGAAAATAGAATAGAGATCTGCAGAACCTATATCACCTTTTCCGTCTATCGGTTTCCCCATGGAATCCAGAACTCTTCCCAGAAGTTTTTCGGAGACAGGAACACTAAGCTGCTCTCCCATGGCAATAACCAGGCATCCTACTTCTATACCCTCCATTTCATCGTAGGTCATAAGCTGTACCGTACTGCCTTTAAGCCCCACAACTTCCGCCCAGACTACTCCCCGGCCCTTAGGAACCAAAATCTGGCATAGCTCACCGACAACGGCATGAGGCCCTTTACTCTCTATGAGCAAACCGATAACCCTTGCAACAGTCCCCGTATATTTAATCGGATCTATTCTATCCAACTGTGATGAGTATTTATCAAATATTCCCATTTTCCCCTCCCTAAAGAAATAGGAAACTAACCCTCTCCTTTTGCCTTAATAGGCATAAGTTCAAGAATTTTTTCTTCGATTTCATGAAGCTGAGATGAAATTCGTGCATCTATCTGCCCGAAATCTGTCTCAATAATACACCCGCCTCTGTCAACGGAAGAATCTTCCAGAACAGTTATGGATTTAACGTTTTCCACCATACTCATAAAGTCCTTTATATGTTCGGATGTCAGCTCAAGGTCTGCAATATTCACTCTTATTACAACGTCGCCCCTGCTCTTTAGTTTCCTTAATGCCTGTACAACATTATTTATTACAACATTCTTCTGATTCTCAGAAATAACTTTTATAACTTTCTTGGATATAAGAAGAACAAGATTTATTAGCTGAGTCTCCGATTCCTCTATTATTTCATTTCTCTTTTCTATCGCCTTTGAGATAATTGTGTGCAGCCTGTCTATGAGCCGCTGAACTTCCTCTCTTCCATCCTGATAACCCCGGTCATGTCCTTCCTTATAGCCGCGCTCATACGATTCCTTTTCTATCTCGTTTACCTTGCTGCGTATTTCATCCTCTATCTCTTTTGCCTTTGCGTGAGCATCATCGAGGATTTTTTTAGCCTCATCCTCCGCTTCCTGTCTTATCTTCTGAGCCTGGTTGTTTTTCTTTTTAACTTCCTCAAAAGCAACACGTTCTGCATCCTTAACTATTTTGTCTGCCTCTGCCTTAGCGGCGTCGATCATTTTCTGTTTTTCCTGGTCCCAGTTTTTGCGGAATTCCTCCGCCTCTCTCTGCAGTTCATCGATGCTGGGCCCCGTGTATTCCTCTGCTACTTCGATAGTTTCCGGCTCTTCGGGCTTTATCTGAGGAGGCTCTATAAAGACTTTACGTGTCCTGTACATTATCTCTTTAGGTTTAAAAACATTCTTTGCCACTTATTATAACCCCCTTAAAGCC